>NZ_JAVSCF010000060.1:0-26249 GCF_031932565.1 Streptomyces sp. B1866 | reverse complement strand
GGCGACGGGGTTGGCCGGCCGGGCCGGGCCCGGGCCCGCGGCCGCCGGGGCCTCGGCGCCGCGCGCGCCGTGCGTGGTGATGCCCTGCTTGACCAGGGCGGCGGGCGAGCTGACGATGGCGGCGGCCTGGCGGGAGGCGGGGTCGACGCTGGCCGCGCGGGCCTTGACGATCTCGTCGCCGAAGCCCGGTACGAAGCGGTAGATCATGGCGCTGGCGAAGATGGCGAGGATGATGATCGACAGGCCGGAGACGATGGCCGAGAAGGCGTCGGGGCCGTCGTCGTTGGTGGACAGGGCTCCGGCCAGGGCCAGCACGGTGACGATCACCGGCTTGACGAGGATCACGGCGATCATGATCCCGGCCCACCGGCGCACGTGCCCCCACATGTTCTTGTCGACCAGGCCGGAGTAGACGGCCGTGCCCAGCAGCGCGCCGACGTAGAGCAGGGCGGCGCGGATGACCAGCTCCAGGCACAGCACGCCCGCGGCGAGGATGGTCACCAGGGACACGACGATGAGCATGATCGGCCCGCCGCCGATGTCCTGGTCCTGCTGGAGGGCCTGGGAGAAGGAGTTGAAGAAGGTCGCGTTGTCGGCGCCGGTGCCGGTGGCGATGGCATCGGTGACGGCGTCGGTCGCGGTGACCACCGTGTAGAGCACCAGGGGCGTGAAGGCCGAGGCCAGGACGGTCAGCCACAGGAAGCCGACGGCCTCGGACAGCGCCTGGGTGACCGGCGCGCCGCGGATGGCGCGCTTGGTGACGGCCAGCAGCCACAGGATGAGGGTGAGGATGGTGGAGGCGGCGAAGACCACGGCGTACTGCCGCAGGAACGCCTCGTTGGTGAAGTCGACGTTGGCCGTCTCCTTCACCAGGTCCGACAGCTTGCCGACGAGCCAGGAGGCGGCGTCGGCGCAGCCGCGGGCCAGGGACGCGGCCGGGTCGAGCGGGTTGGTGGGGTCCTGGCTGGGGGTGCCGTCGCTCTTGCCGGTCTTGCACAGGTTCCTGAGCTCGGGCGGGAAGTCGGAGCAGTCCTTGCCCGTGGGGCTCGGGCTGGCTCCGGGGCTCGGCGGGACGGTCGGCGAGGGCGCGGCCGCGGCGCGGGTGGCCAGCAGCACGGCGGCGGCCTGCAACGCGAGGAGCGCGGCGGCCACCGGGCGGGCGCGGCGGCGGTCAACGGACATAGGTGAACCCTCCGAACCCTTCCACGGCCTCGGCCATGTCCTCGGCCGACGAGGCGGCCTGGTCGCGGCCGACGGGCGCCGGGCCGTCCTGTTGCGTGTAGTCGAGCACCTTCCAGGCGTCGCCGACCCAACGGAGCTGGAAGGTCCTGGTGTACCAGCCCTCGGACACCGGGTGCCGGGAGCCCTCGCCGGCGAGCCCGAGCAGGGAGGAGTACCACACCGCGACGGTGGCGGTGTCCCCCTCGACCTTCTCGGCTCTGGTGCCGACGGGGGTGGCGCGGGAGACGAAGGTGGTGCCGGCCGGGGCCTGGCCGTCGGCGTCGAGGCCGACGGCCGACAGGAGGCTGCCCGCGTACACGCCGTCGAAGTCGCTCTGGCGCTGGGCGGCGACCTGCGGGGCGTAGACGGCGTCGACGATCGCGTGCCGCTGGTCGGTGCGGTACATCTCCGCGGAGCCGAGCGCGACCGCGTAGTTGGCCGCGGCGCTCTGCGCGCCCTGCTCGGTGCGCGGGAAGCCGGCGGCGATCCGGGTCACCGGGTCCACGCCGGTCACCGGGCGCTCGCCGGTGGGCGCGGTGGGCCGGCTGCGGGCGCCCGTGCCGCCGCCGGTCCCGCCGTCGCCGTCGTGGTCGGAGCCGCCGCCCCCGCCCCCGCCGCGGTTGGCGAAGGCGATAGCGGCGATGAGCAGGACGACGACGCCGACCACCGTGATGAGGTTGCGGCTGGGCCGGGGGCGGGCGCCGCGGCGGGGCGGCCCGTACGGGTCGCCGTCGCCCTCGGGCAGGCGGGTGCGCGTCATCCGGGCCTGGGAGGAGCGCGTGCCGCCGCGGCCGCCGTCCTGGCCGTACCCGTCGCCGTAGTCCCGGCCGTAGCCGTCGTCGCCGCCGAGGCTCATCGCTCGCACGTCCCTTCCCCCGCGTGGCCGCCGCGCACCGCGGCGCCGACACCTCCGTACGACGGTAGCGGCGCGGTCTGACGCCCGGAGGCGGTGGTGTGAGTGGACATCAAGCTGACACGACCTCAGCGGGGGGAGCGGGCCTGGGGAGTGGGCCTCGGGGGGCGAGGAGCGGGACGTTCGGCGAGTGGGGGGTTGGAACGCTCACGGAGGGGAACCTGGAACCAGATGGAACCGACGGGAAGCGGCGGACGCCCGGAGGCGCGGGTACGTCAGGGGGTACGGGGGCGCGGCGGACCGGGCGCCGGGTGCGGAGCGGCCCGGCTATACGGCCATGCCGTACACGATCGTGAACAGTGTGCCCAGCGATCCGATAATGAACACACCGGTGAGCCCGGCCACGATCAGGCCCTTGCCCTGCTCGGCGCTGAAGGTGTCGCGCAGGGCGGTCGCGCCGATCCGCTGCTTGGCCGCTCCCCAGATCGCGATGGCGAAGCACAGCAGCAGGGCCACGGCCATGACGACCTCGATCATCACGCGGGCCTCTTTGCCCAGGTCGCCGAACGGGCCCCAGTCTGGGGCGATTCCGCCGATGATGGTGTTGATATCGCCCTTTTCGGCTGCTAGGAACATGTCGAACTCACCGCCCCTTGTGGCTGATTGTGGGCCCACGCCGGAGGCATGGGTCAGCTCCTATCTTCGCCGACGATCCCGCTTCCGCAGGACGGCTTGACAGGTTTTCTTCGCCGAACCCGTACGTGTTGTGGACCACGCCTGTCCACCCGCGTCCGTACGGGTCAGCAAAGTGTCCTCAGATCACCGTGTGTACCACGCGGGTGCGCCCCGGGCAACGAGTGGCCCGGGGCCCCGCGCGGCCGGCGTCCGGCCGTGGGCTTAGCCTTCGGCGTAGTCGTCGAACTCCCCGGCCTTGACCCCCTTGACGAAGGCGTCCCACTTGGCCCGGGTGGTGACGACGACGGTGTCCGGGTCGTTGCTTTCGCGCATGTAGATCTGGCCGTCCGGGCCCGCGGCCACCTCAAGGTAGGGGCCCGGCTCGTCGTCCCCGGCGGACGAGGCCCGGTGCCAGTCGAGTTGCGGCATCCGTGATCGGTCCTCTCGGCTTCAGGCGGCTGGGTCGGATGTTTCCGAAGAGTTCAAGACAGAAGACGGCCGGAGTGTTCCGGCCGGGGGCGGCCGGTGCGCCGGGCCGGGCCGCGCGGCGGCCTCCCGCGCGGGCGGCCCGTTCCCCGTGCACGGCCGGGCCGTTCCTCCGTGCGGGACTCTACGCGCTCCGCCCGGGTCGCGGTCCGCGCATCCCGGGTGTTCCCGCCGCACGCCGGTGCGCGCCCGCGCGTGCCGAGGCGTGCCGGAGTGCGCGCGTCGCGGGCGCGGGGACGGCCGGAGCGGGGCGGCACCCGCCGCCCTCCCGCGCGGGATGACGGTTCCGGAGGCGTCCCGGCGGCAGTCCGCTCACGGAATGGCGTTCATAGGCCGCCCGGATGGGGGAAGATGGCCGCGTGCGAAAGGTCTGGGTGGGCGTCACGGTCACGTTCGGGCTGATGTTCTCCTCGGTGGCGGCGCTGATCGTCGGCACGTACGTGGTGGCCGGCGACCTCGCCGGCGGCCGGGACGGCGGGGTCCGCCTGGCCAGAGGGACCGTCCCCGCCTCGTACGAGCCCCTGGTGCAGCGCTGGGGCCACCTGTGCGGCGCGATCAACCCGGCCCTGCTGGCCGCGCAGCTGTACCAGGAGAGCGGCTGGAACCCGAACGCGCAGAGCCCGGCCGGCGCCGTGGGCATAGCGCAGTTCATCCCCGGCACCTGGGCCCTGCACGGCATCGACGGCAACAAGGACGGCAGGCGGGACATCAGGGACCCGGAGGACGCGATCCCGTCCGCCGCCTCCTACGACTGCTCGCTCGCGCGGCACGTCAAGGACGTGCCGGGCGACCCGACGCACAACATGCTCGCCTCTTACAACGCGGGCGCCTACGCGGTGATCAAGTACCGGGGCGTGCCGCCGTACGCCGAGACCCGGAACTACGTGAAGACCATCACCACGCTCGCCGCCAGCTTCCGCGCGCCCGACCGGCCGGTGGCCTCCTCCCGCCAAGCGGCCGGGGCGATCTACTTCGCGCAGAACCAGCTCGGCACGCCCTACCGGTGGGGCGGCGACGGCACGGCCGCGGACGACGGCCGGTTCGACTGCTCGGGGCTGACCAAGGCCGCGTACCACTCGGTGGGCATCGAGCTGCCGCGCGTGGCCAACGACCAGTGGAATGCCGGGCCCCACCCGCGGCGCGACGAGCTGCGCCCCGGCGACCTGGTGTTCTTCGCCTACGACCTCGGCGACCCCCGGACGATCCACCACGTGGGCATCTACGTCGGCGACGGCTATATGATCAACGCGCCGTACACCGGGGCGGTCGTCCGCTTCGACAAGATCGACTCGCCGGACTACATCGGCGCGACGCGCGTGACGGCCGACGGCGCCAAGGCCCTGCCGGCCCCCGACGCTGTGTGACATCCCTCCCCGTGAGCTGCGACGACGGGTAACCCTTCGATAACGTAGTGGTGATCGTTGGGTGGAGACCGGAACGTACGGGGTAGCAAGGGCGTTCCCTGGGAGTGGTAATAGCAGCGGACTCTCGGCATCGGGCGAAAGTCACCACGGGGGCTGACACCGTTATGTAGCGACTGGCAAGGGATAGGGGCCGCGCACCATGGCTGGAATCGCACTGGACGTGTCCGACCCCGACGTCAGCCTGCTGTACGACATCAACGGGCTCGCCCGGCACATGCCCGGCTGGTTCAACCGCGCCATGGAGTTCACCGGCGAGTACGGGATCATCATCGCGCTGGCGCTGCTCACGCTCGCCTGCTGGTGGACCTCGCGGCGGAGCGCGGGGGACGGCGCGCCCGACACGTTCGCCGCGGTGCTGTGGGCCCCGCTGGGGGCGGGTCTCGCCCTGCTGGCCAACATGCCCCTCCGCGGCTTCGTCGAGCGGCCCCGGCCCTTCGTGGACCACCAGGGGCTGGACGTGCTCGCGCCCGGCAAGGGCGGCTACTCCTTCGTCAGCGACCACGCCACGCTCACCATGGCGCTGGCCGTCGGCCTCTTCCTCGCCCACCGCGCGTACGGGCTCGCCGCCATCGGCCTGGCGCTGCTGGAGGGCTTCCTGCGCGTCTACGAGGGCGTGCACTACCCCACGGACGTCATCGGCGGCTTCGCGCTGGGCACGGCGGTCGCGCTGCTGCTCGCGCCGCTGGCCATGATGCTGCTGACGCCGCTGGCCGCCGCGGTCGCCGCGTCCCGCGCGGGCGGGCTGGTACGGGCCCGCACGGCGCCGCCCGGCCCGGTGGCGCGGGCGGAGGGCGCCGGGGCCGGGGAGGCCGGGGACCGGGCGGAGGTGCCGCAGCCGCGGTCGCCGGGGGACGGGCAGCGCCGGGCGAACAAGGACCTGGCGGCCTGACGCCCCGCGCGGGCGCCCTTCGGGCCCGCACCGGTCCCGCCGGTCCCGTCGTGCTGTCAGCCGGCGGCCTCACAGGGCCTGCGGGAAGGTGAACAGCCGGTCCGGGTCGTAGCGCCGTTTGACGGCGGCGAGGCGGCCGGCCGCGGCGCCGTAGTAGGCGCGGCGCCAGTCGCGCAGGTCCGGGTCGGGGTAGTTCTGGTACGCCGCGCCCGAGGCGTACCGCCGCATCGCCGCGTGCGCCTGGCGCAGCCACGCCGTCTGCGCGGTGCCCGCCGCGCCGGCCGGCCAGGAGGCCAGGTACTGGGCGAGGAAGCGCGCGCGGCGGTGCACGAAGGCGGTGGCCGACGGCGCGACGCGGTTGACGGCGCCGCCGAGCGCGGTGAGCGTGACGCTCGCGGCCCCGCCGCCGCCTCCCGCGCGCCGCCCGTAGCGCTCCAGCTGGTCCAGCAGCGCCCGCTCGCCCGCCTCGCCCAGCGCGCGGTCGTAGAAGTCCGAGCGCGCCGCGTACGTCTCCCGCGCGAGCGCCCCGGCGACGGCGCGGCCCGGGGTCGCGCCGGGCAGCCGGCACCGCTCGGCCGCGGTCTCGCCGCAGCCCGCGTACGCGCGCATGGCCCGCACGTAGGGGTGGCGGCGCAGGGTGACGGAGGCGGCGGGGCCCGGCCCGCCGGGGGCGTCCGCGAGCCGGTCGACGGCGTTCTGAAGGTCGCCGTAGGTGCCCAGCGAGAAGCAGCTCACCGAGACCCGGGGCGGGGCGCCGGGGGTGGCGTCCAGGTGCAGGGCCGACCAGATCTCGTCGGGCTGGTCCGGGCCCCAGCGCTGCCAGGAGCGCAGCACGGCCGCGGCCTTCGGCCACGGCCAGGTCAGGTAGCCGGTGACGCCGTCGGCCGCCGGGTGGGTGCGCAGGCGCAGCTCGGTGACCACGCCGAAGTTGCCGTTGCCCGCGCCGCGCAGCGCCCAGAACAGGTCGCCGTCCCGGTCGGCCGACACCTCCCGGACCCTGCCGTCGGCGGTGACCACGCGCGCGCCGGTGAGGCTGTCGCAGGTGAGTCCGTACGCGCGTGAGACGACGCCGTGGCCGCCGCCGAGGGCGAGCCCGGCGATGCCGACGGTGGGGCACGACCCGCCCGGGACGGTGACGCCGCGCGCGCCGAGCCGGTCGTAGACGTCGATGAGCCGCGCGCCCGCGCCCACGCGCGCGCCGCCGGAGGCGGAGTCGACGGCGTTCAGCGGGGAGACGTCGATGACCAGGCGGCCGTCGCCGCTGGACCAGCCGGCGTAGCTGTGGCCGCCGCCGCGGACGGCGACGGGCGTGCCGTGGCGGCGGGCGAAGGCCAGGCACTCGGCGACGTCGGCGGTGTTCTCGACGTAGGCGACGGCGGCCGGGCGCTGCTGGTCGAAGCGGGTGTTGTACAGCTGGCGGGCGACTGTGTAGTCGGCGTCGCCCGGGCGTACCGTCCGGCCGGCCAGGCCCCGGCCCAGGGCGGTCCAGTCGGCGGCCTTCGGCGGCCCGCCGGGGCGGGCCGGGGCGCCGGGCGCGCCGGGTCCGGAGGGCGGGTCCGGCGGGCTCCCGGACGGGCCGGGGCGCGTGCTCTCACCGGAGCCGCGGTCGCAGGCCGCGGCGCCCTGGGCCGTCACCGCGAGCCCCGCGCCCGCCGTCAGCAGTGTCCGCCGCCTCATGGTGGCCCCTTCCGTCCCTCGCGCCCTGCCGGCCTGATGGGCGCCCAGGGGCCCCGCCGTGTCGTTCCATGCCCCGCCCATGCCCCGCGCGGGCGCGTGCGCACGTCGCCGCGGCGGCACGGTGTTGACGGGCGCATTTCAGGTGCCGCACTCAGTGAGAGGGCGCGGCGGCCTTGACGGTTCCCTCCGCCTCGTGGTCGGCCGCGTCCGAGCGCGCGCGGGACCGGGCGCGGCGGGCGGGCCCGCGCCAGCCGCAGGCGCAGCGGGCGAAGCAGAAGGGGCCGTTCTCGACGGTGCTGGTGCGGTGCCGCGTGGCGGTTCCGGGTGCTGCCGGGTCGTCCGCCGCGCCTTCACGCGCGCGGTCGCGATACGCGCCGCCGCCGTCCGTACCGCCGCGGTACACGCTGCCGTACGCGCCGCCGTCGTCCGTCCGGCCGGGCTCGGTCCGGTCGCCTGCCGCGTCTCCAGCGTCGAGCACACGACCACGCTACCGGGGGCGTGACGGCCCGGAGGTACGGATCGTTGAACCGGGCGAGGTTTACCGGACGAAGCGGGATGAAGAGCACCGAAGAGCGGCACGGGCCGCACCACCGGTGCGGCCAGGCGCGGTCAGGGGGTCGGCGGGCGATGGGGTCTTTGCGGCGCGAACGCGGGAGCGGCGCCGTGGCCGCCGTGGCGGGCGGCCTCGTCTCCGTCCTCCTGACGGCGGTCGCGGGCTGCTCGTCCCCCACGGCGGCCGACGACCATCCGGCCGACGACTCGGCGCCGGGCGCGGCGGCCGCGCTGCACCGGGCGGCCGACGTGCTGGCCCGCGCGGGGAGTTCGCGGGTGCGTACGACCGTGGAGACCGCGTCCGGTGGCACCCGGCTGTCCATCCGGGGCACCGGGGCGTACGACTTCGCGGCCCGCCAGGGGCGGCTCCGGCTGGTGCTGCCACGGGACGCGCGTGGCGACGAGGAGCACGAGCCGATCACCGAACTGCTGGTGTCCGGCGTGCTGTTCATGCGCAACCGGGGCGCGGGCGTGCCGGTGGACAAGTGGGTCCGGGTGGACACGGCCGGCATCCCGGACGGCAACCTGGTCAGCGGCGGGGCCACCGACCCGCTGGCAGCGGCCGAACTGCTGCGCGGCGCGCGGGAGGTGCGCGCCGTGGGCCGGGAGCGGCTGGGCGGCGCGGTGGTGTGGCACTACTGGGGCACGGCCGACATCGGACGGGCCGCGCGGGCGGCGTCGCCGGGCGTGCGCGGCCCGCTCACCGCCGCGGCGACCGGCTTCGCGGACGGCACGGTGCCCTTCGACGCCTACCTCGACAGCCGGGGGCGGCTGCGCGCGGTGCGCTACCGCTTCGCGGTCGCGAACGAGTGGGGTGGTGCCGGGGACGGCGCACCGCGTACGGTGAGCGTGGTGTCGACGGCCGAGCTGTACGACTTCGGCGCCGAGGCCGACGTCCAACTGCCCGCGCCCGCCGACATCTACACGGGTAGGGTCGGCGCGCCGCGCGGTCGGGCGGCCCCGGACGGGTAGTCGCGCGCCCGGCGGCCGGTGTCGCCACGCGGACCGGCGCGGCCGGGGCCCGGACGCGAGCCCGCCGAGCTGCACGGGCGTCCGCGCGCGCCCCCAGCGCGGGCCCGTACGCCGGGGCGCGCGGCGGGGGCATACGCGCGGGCGGGCGGTGGGGCGCACGGGCGCGCGGACGGCGCGGCCGCGAAATGGCCCATCCGTGCCATGCGCGGATTGTGTACCGATCCCTACGCTGGTAATCCGCGACCGGAATACCGGGAAGACCGGCCAGTGCGCTCGCCGGTGCCCGCGGGAGGAGGTGGAACACGTGGTTGCGCGTCGCGGCTCGGCCGACCCGGACCCCGTGGCCCTCGCCGAGATCGATCTCTACGGTGACCTCATGATCGCCGCGTCGAGCGCGGACGAGGACCGGCTCAGTCCCGACCGCATCGACGAAGTGCTCCGGGTGAGCAGGCGGGACGACGACTGGGACGACTGGGGCGACGACCGATCAAATTCAGCCGATGGCGCGGCCCCCGGGACCTAGCCCGGGGACGGACAAATACCGCAACGGCCCCAAGGGCCACAAGGGACTCAGGTGCGCAGCAAGCGCGCGATCGCCGCCGTCGCCTCGGCGACCTTGGCCTCGGTCTCCTCCCCGCCCCGCAGGGCGGCGTCGGCCACGCAGTGCCGCAGGTGCTCCTCCAGCAACTGGAGCGCGAAGGACTGCAAGGCCTTGGTGCTCGCGGACACCTGGGTGAGGATGTCGATGCAGTAGACGTCCTCGTCCACCATCCGCTGCAAGCCCCTGATCTGGCCTTCTACCCGCCGCAGCCGCTTGAGGTGCTGGTCCTTCCGCTTGGCGTAGCCGTGCGGTCCGGCCGGGGCGGCGGCGTCCGCGGGCCGGTCGGGCGCCGGGGTTTCCGCACCGTCGCCCGCCTCGCCTGCGGCCGCTGTGCCGTCGGCTGCGGTGGTGGTCATGCGCCCTCCGTCGTTGTCACGTTCTGATATACCCCGGGAGGGTACATTGTACTGCTCTTTTCCGGACGAACCGCCATTTTCCAACGGCCAAGGTGGCCGATGGGTGACATTGAGGGAACACCAGTTAGCCGTGGCCGGATGATGCGCCTAGCATCAACGGGACCGACATCGATGCCGACCGAGGACCCCCAGTGCGTTTTCGTCTGACCCCGCGGGAGACGAGCTTCTACGACATGTTCGCCGCGTCCGCGAACAACATCGTGACGGGCTCCAAGCTCCTGATGGAACTGCTCGGGGCGGACTCCTCCGCGCGTTCCGAGATCGCCGAGCGGATGCGTGCCGCGGAGCACGCCGGGGACGACGCGACGCACGCGATCTTCCACCAGCTCAACTCCTCCTTCATCACGCCGTTCGACCGCGAGGACATCTACGCGCTGGCCTCCTCCCTCGACGACATCATGGACTTCATGGAGGAGGCCGTCGACCTGGTCGTCCTCTACCAGGTGGAGGAGCTGCCCAAGGGCGTCGAACAGCAGATCGAGGTGCTGGCGCGGGCCGCGGAGCTGACCGCGGAGGCGATGCCGCACCTGCGCACCATGACCAACCTGACCGAGTACTGGATCGAGGTCAACCGCCTGGAGAACCAGGCCGACCAGATCCACCGCAAGCTCCTGGCCCACCTGTTCAACGGCAAGTACGACGCCATCGAGGTGCTGAAGCTCAAACAGATCGTGGACGTGCTGGAGGAGGCCGCCGACGCCTTCGAGCACGTGGCCAACACGGTCGAGACCATCGCGGTCAAGGAGTCCTGACCCGGGTGGACACCTTCGCGCTCGTCGTGACCATCGGGGTCGCGCTCGTCTTCACGTACACCAACGGCTTCCACGACTCGGCGAACGCCATCGCGACCTCGGTGTCCACCCGGGCGCTGACCCCGCGCGTGGCCCTGGCCATGGCCGCGGTGATGAACCTGGCGGGCGCGTTCCTCGGCAGCGGCGTCGCGAAGACCGTGAGCGAGGGCCTGATCGCCGCCCCGACCGGCGACCACGGCATGCTCATCCTCTTCGCCGCGCTGGCCGGCGCGGTGATCTGGAACCTCACCACCTGGTACTTCGGCCTGCCCTCCTCGTCGTCGCACGCGCTGTTCGGCGGGCTGGTGGGCGCGGCGCTGGCCGGGTCGAGCACGGTGCACTGGGACGGCGTGCTGGAGAAGGTCGTCGTGCCGATGTTCGTGTCGCCGGCCATCGGCCTGGTGGGCGGGTACGGCGTGATGGTGGCCCTGCTGTGGGCCTTCCGCAATGTCAGCCCGCACCGCACCAGACGCGGCTTCCGCATGGCGCAGACCGTCTCGGCCGCGGGCATGGCGCTCGGCCACGGCCTGCAGGACGCCCAGAAGACCATGGGCGTGGTGGCGATGGCGCTGGTCATCGGCGGCTACCGGGACGAGGGCGACGCGATCCCGGTGTGGGTGAAGGTCGTGTGCGCCGGCATGCTGTCGCTGGGCACGTACGCGGGCGGCTGGCGCATCATGCGCACCCTCGGGCGGCGGATCATCCAACTCGACCCGCCGCAGGGCTTCGCGGCCGAGACCACGGCCTCCTCGGTCATGTACACGGCGTCGTTCATGTTCCACGCGCCGATCTCCACGACGCACGTCATCACCTCGGCGATCATGGGCGTCGGCGCGACCAAGCGGATGCGGGCGGTGCGCTGGGGGGTGGCGCGGGACATCGTCCTGGGCTGGTTCGTCACCATGCCGGCGGCGGGCGGGGTCGCCGCGCTCGGGTACTGGCTGGGTCACCTGGTCTTCGCCAGGTAACAGATGGCGGAATCTGTTACATGACATCTGTTATCTGGTATGTGATATCCAATATTCGCCGGACATGGAGCGGGCCCGCCCCCTGGAAGGAAAAGGGGGCGGGCCCATCGCCCTGCGGCGGCACCGCCATGCAGCGCCGCAGGGCGAGCCTTGCGGGCGGTCAGCCGAAGCGGCCGGAGATGTAGTCCTCGGTCGCCTGCACCGACGGGTTGGAGAAGATCCGCTCGGTCTCGTCGATCTCGATGAGCTTCCCGGGCTGCCCGACGCCCGCCAGGTTGAAGAACGCCGTACGGTCCGACACGCGCGCCGCCTGCTGCATGTTGTGCGTGACGATGACGATCGTGAACCGCGACTTCAGCTCGCCTATCAGGTCCTCGATGGCGAGCGTGGAGATGGGGTCGAGCGCGGAGCACGGCTCGTCCATCAGCAGCACCTGCGGCTCGACGGCGATGGCGCGCGCGATGCACAGCCGCTGCTGCTGGCCGCCGGACAGGCCGGCGCCCGGCTTGTTCAGCCGGTCCTTGACCTCGTTCCAGAGGTTGGCGCCCTTCAGGGACCGCTCGGCGATGTCCTGGAGCTCGTTCTTGCGGTACGAGCCGTTCAGCTTGAGCCCCGCCACCACGTTCTCGAAGATCGACATGGTGGGGAAGGGGTTCGGGCGCTGGAAGACCATGCCGACCGTGCGGCGCACGGCGACCGGGTCGACGCCCGTGCCGTACAGGTTCTCGTCGTCCAGCATCACCTTGCCCTCGACGCGGCCGCCGGGGGTGACCTCGTGCATGCGGTTCAGGGTGCGCAGGAAGGTGGACTTGCCGCAGCCGGACGGGCCGATGAAGGCGGTCACGGAGCGGGGCTCGACGGTCATCGAGATGTCCTCGATGGCCTTGTGGCTGCCGTAGTAGGCGGTGAGGCCGCTGACGTCGATGCGCTTGGCCATGGAAATCACTTCTCTTCTGTTCGTCGTCTCAGCGTCTCAGCGGCCGGTCTTCGGGGCTTTCCAGCGGGCGATGCCGCGCGCCACCAGGTTGAGGATCATCACGAAGGCGATCAGCACCAGCGCGGCGGCCCAGGCCCGGTCGTAGGAGGGCTCGTTGCCGTTCTGCCACTGCTCGTAGATGTAGTACGGCAGGGAGGACTGCGCGCCCTCGAACGGGTTGTTGTTGATCGTCTGGGAGCCGAAGACCAGCAGCACGATGGGCGCGCTCTCACCCGCGACGCGGGCGACGGCGAGCATGACGCCGGTGGCGATGCCGCCTATGGCGGTCGGCAGCACGACCTTCAGGATGGTCCGCCAGCGGGGCACGCCCAGCGCGAGCGACGCCTCGCGCAGCTCGTCGGGGACGAGCTTGAGCATCTCCTCGGTGGAGCGGACCACGATCGGCATCATGAGGATGGCCAGTGCCAGCGACCCGGCGAAGCCCGAGTAGTCGAAGTCCAGCACGATGATCCACAGGCTGAGGATGAACAGGCCGGCCACGATCGACGGAATGCCGGTCATGACGTCGACGAAGAAGGTCACGGCCTTGGCCAGCTTGCCGCGGCCGTACTCCACCAGGTAGATGGCGGTCAGCAGGCCGATCGGGGTGGCGATGAGGGCGGCGATGCCGACCTGCTCCAGGGTGCCGATGATGGCGTGGTAGACGCCGCCGCCCGCGAAGATGGTCTGGGTTCCGGCCATCGAGTGGCCGAGGAAGTACCCGTCGAGGACCTCGCTGCCGCGGTCGACGGTCTCCCAGATCAGCGAGACCAGGGGCACGACCGCGAGCAGGAAGCACACCCACACCAGGCTGGTGGCCAGCTGGTTGGTGGCCTGGCGGCGGCCTTCGACGGCCGCGGCGAGCGCGTACCCGCCCGCGACGAACAGCACGGCCGCGATCAGGCCCCACTGCACGCGGCTGTCCAGCCCGGCGGCGGCGCCGATGCCGCAGCCCACGGCGATCGCGCCGGCCGCGAGGGCCGGCGGCGTCCAGCGGGGCAGTCGGCGCTGGCGCAGGCCCAGCGACGAGCCGCCGGCGGCGCCGGTCTTGTCCACAGCGACGTTGCTCACGCGGCGGCCCCCGAGTACTCCTTGCGGCGGGCGATGATCAGTCGCGCGGCGCCGTTGACCAGCAGGGTGATCACGAACAGCACCAGGCCGGAGGCGATCAGGGCGTCCCGCGCGGGGCCGTCCGCCTCCTTGAAGTGGCTGACGATGTTCTGGGCGAAGGTGCCGCTGCCCGGGTCGAGCAGGCTGGGCTCGATCAGGTAGCTCGGGGACAGCACGGTGGCCACGGCCATGGTCTCGCCGAGCGCGCGGCCCAGGCCCAGCATCGAGGCGCTGATGATGCCGGAGCGGCCGAACGGCAGGACGGCCATCCGGACGACCTCCCAGCGGGTCGCGCCGAGGGCCAGGGCGGCCTCCTCGTGCATCCGCGGGACCTGCCGGAACACCTCGCGGCTGACGCTGGTGATGATCGGCAGGATCATGATCGCCAGCAGGATGCCGACGGTGAACAGCGAGCGCGGCGCGCCGTCGTTGTACTCGAAGATCTTCGTCCAGCCGAAGTAGTCGTCAAGCCACTTGTACAGGCCCTCCAGGTGCGGCACCAGGAAGAGGGCGCCCCACAGGCCGTAGACGATGCTGGGCACGGCGGCGAGCAGGTCGATGACGTACGCGACCGGAGTGGCCAGCACGCGCGGCGCGTAGTGGGAGATGAACAGCGCGATGCCGATGGCGACCGGCACGGCGATGACCATGGCGATGATCGAGCTGACCACCGTGCCGAAAGTCAGCACGGCGATGCCGAAGACCATCGGGTCGGTGGTGGTGTTCCACTCGAAGGTGGTGAAGAAGTTGCCGTGGTCCTTGGAGATCGCGCTGGCGGCGCGGACGGTGAGGAAGACCGCGACGGCGGCCATGGTCACCAGCAGCGCGATGCCCGACCCCCGGGACAGGCCCAGGAAGATCTTGTCACCGGCGCGGCCGGTGCTCTTCTGCCTGGTCGGCCCGGACGGCGTGCCCGGCTGGGCCGGCTGGGCCGTGGATAGTGTATCCGTTATTTCATTTTTCTCGGGTTTCATGGGTTCTCCGGTCTGCGGAGCCCTGGTGCGGCTCCTCGCTGGCGGTGCACCGGACGGTGCGGCCGGCTTCGCGCGTCGGCGGGACGCCGCCCCTGGAGAGGACGGGCCGCCGCGCGGAGCCGGCCGCACGCGGTAGTCAGGACAGCGTCTTGACGGTCTCGCGGACCTTGGCGGCGATCTCGGCGGGCAGCGGCGCGTAGCCGAGCTCCTTCACCGCGCTCTGGCCCTCCTCGCTGGAGAGGTAGGTGAGGAAGGACTTGGTGGCGGGCAGGGTGGCGGCCTTGTTGCCCTTGTCGCAGGCGATCTCGTACGTCACCAGGGTGATCGGGTACGCGCCCGGGGCCTTGGTGTCGTACGCCAGCTTCAGGGCCAGGTCCTTGCCGGTGCCGACGACCTTGGCCTGGGCGATGGCGGTGGAGGCGTTGTCGACGGTGGCGGCCACCGGGGCGCCCGCGCCGGTGTTCAGGTCGACGGTCTTGATGCCGTTGGCGGTCGCGTACGACAGCTCGAAGTACGAGATGGCGCCGGAGACCTGCTTGACCTGCGAGGACACACCGGAGGAGCCGTCGGCCGACTGGCCGCCCTTGCCCTCCCACGCCTTGCCCGGCTCGTGCGGCCACGCCCCGGCGGCGGCGGCCTTGAGGTACTTGGTGAAGTTGTCGGTGGTGCCCGACTCGTCAGAGCGGTGGAACGCCTGGATCTTCAGGCCGGGCAGGCTGACGCCCGGGTTCAGCTTCTTGATCGCCTCATCGTTCCACTTGGTGATCCCCGAGTCGAAGATCTTGGCCAGGGTGGGCGCGTCGAGCGTCAGCTTGTCCACGCCGGGCACGTTGAAGCCGACGGCGATCGGGCCGCCGACCATCGGCAGGTTGATGCCCTGCCCGCCCGAACACACCTTCTTCGACTCGGCGGCCTCGGCCGGCTTCAGCGCCGAGTCCGAGCCGGCGAAGGCGGTCTTGCCCTGCAGGAACTCCTGCACGCCCGCGCCCGAACCGGTCGCCTTGTAGTTGAGCTTGGTGTCCTTGCAGGCGCCGCCGTAGTTCTTGATCCACAGGTCCATGGCGTTCTTCTGCGCCGAGGAGCCCGAGGCCAGCAGCTGGCCGCTGCCCTCGCACTTGATGCTGCTCGCCGCCGTGCTGCCGCCGCTGCCGCCCGAGGAACCGCTGTTGTCGTCCGAGCCGCAGGCCGCCAGGACGAGGGCGCCGGACACGGCCAGGGCACCGGCCACGATGGCGCGGAACCGGGGGTTGCGCTGAAGCTTCACTGTTCGGGTGTTCCTTCCAGATTCTGCCGGTGGGGGACGGCACGCGGAGACAAAGAAGAGAGGGAGAGGGAGAAGCCGTGATGCGGATACGCCGTGCGCAGGTCCCCTGAGCGGGCGGTCGCGCTGCGTAACGCCGAAATTAGGCAGATCAGGTGAAGTGACCGATGGGCGTGGATGAACGAGCGGTGAACCTCGCCCATCGGGGTGATGGCCTTCGCGTCGTCTGGACATGGCCGTGTCGTAACGGAAATCCAAGGGAAATCGCGTCGTAACCCTGTTGGATCGGATCGGGGCGTGCGATCATCCGAACTTACGTACCAGTCAGTAATTTTGGCGCGGTCTGGCGCACTTGAACGCCCCTCAGACTGGGGAGGACTGGAGAGGCTGGGGAGGCCGGATCCGCCGGGCGGTACCGCGGCCCGGCGACGGTGGACGCTGCCCGGCGGCCGCGCGAGCGGCGGCCGGTGCGGACAAGGAGGGTGACCGACGGTGACCAGGGTGACGAAGGTGAGGCGGGCCGGGTTCGGCAGGGGCGCGAGCGCCGCCGCGGCCACTGCGCTCGTGTGCGCGCTGGGCATGCTGGCCGTACCCGGCACGGCGTACGCGGCGCCGGGCAGGCCCGCGCCGAAGCCCGACGACCACGAGACCCGGAGACTGGCGGACGTCCAGCGGCAGGTCGAGGACCTCTACCGCAAGGCGGAGGCCGCCACCGACGCGTACAACCTCGCGAGCGAGCGGCTGAGCCGCCAGGAGAAGGTCGTCGGGAAGATCGTCGACGCCGCGGGGAAGACCCAGACCGAGCTCGCCGCGCTGAAGGAGCGGGCCGGGGCCATGGCCCGCGCCCAGTACCGCGGCGGCGGCATGCCCCCCGAGCTGCGGCTGCTGCTCGGCGACGGCGGCCCCGAGCGGTTCCTCGACGACCTCGCGCTCGCCCGCAAGGGCCAGCAGGCCACCCGCGGCCTGCTGGACCGGCTGAGCCGCACCAAGACCACCCTCGACCGCTACGCGAAGTCCGCCACCCGGGAGTGGCAGCGGCTCGACCAGAGCCGCGGCCGCAAGGCGGCGGCCCGCAAGGACATCGAGCAGCGCCTGAAGCGCGCCAAGGAGCTTGAGTCGAAGCTGAAGGCCGAGGAGCGCGAGCGGCTGCGGAAGCTGGAGGAGGAGAAGGAGCGGCAGGCCCAGGCCCGGTGGCTGGGCAGCGGCGTGCTGAAGGACCTCGGCGCCAAGGCCAGCGAGGCCGGGCGGCGCGCGGTGGAGTTCGCCACCGGCCAGATCGGCAAGGACTACGTGTGGGGCGCCGAGGGCCCCCGGACGTACGACTGCTCGGGGCTGACGCTGCGGGCCTGGCAGGCCGCCGGGATCACCATCCCCCGCACGTCGCAGGAGCAGTGGCGGCAGCTGCCGAAGGTGCCGGTGTCGGACGTGCGGCCGGGCGACCTGATTATCTACTTCTCCGACGCGAGCCACGTGGGGATGTACGTCGGCGACGGCAGGATCGTGCACGCGCCGCGCCCGGGACGGCAGGTCACGCTGGCGGGAGCCGGCTCGATGCAGATCCTCGGGGCGGTCCGGCCGGACGCGCGCTGAGCCCGGCGGGGCGCGCTGAGCCCGGCGGGGCGCGCGGGGCGCGCGGGGCGGGGCGTACCGGCCCCCTCCTCGGGGCGCTACGCCCGGCCCCGCGCCCCTGCCACGCGCCGTCCCGCCGGGTCCTCCCCCTTTGATCCACTTGTCCCATGACGCGGACCGCCCGCGTGATGTTCGTCATCCCGCGGTGCGCGTCGGCACGCCAAGTCCCCTGCCTGGCTTGGCATATGACAAAAGTGGGGACCCGGAGCCATTCCGTTCGGGTATGCCCTCCGGTTAAGGTCGCCAGTCAGTGACCGGTGCCGCCGGCCAAACCGACCAGCCGGTGTGGCGCCGGGACCAGCGGCCCGCCGACGGCGGATCGCCGCACCCTCGGGGGGAGGGGAGGAACCAGCGATGTCCGTGCCCGTGCCGCGGCAGCGTGCCGTGCCGCCCGCGGTGGTCCGGCCCGTCGCCCTGCCGCACCCAGGACTCACCCTGCTGGTGATCGGGGACGATCCGGGCGGCTCCTTCACGGTGCCGGAGCTGCTGGACACCGAGGGCAACCGGGTCCGCATCCGCACCGCCCGCAACCTCACCGAGGCCGCCCGGCTGCTCACCCACGACGTGCAGTGCATCCTCCTCGACCTCGCTCTGCCGGGCGGCCCCCAGGCACCGGGCGGCGAGCTGGACACGCTGCGCGCGGTGCTGCGCCTCGCGCCCGCGCACGCCGTCCTCGTCCTGACCGGCGAGGAGGACGCCGAGCGCGCCGCCGAGGCGGTACGGGTCGGGGCGCAGGACTACCTCTTCCGCGGCGAGCTGGACGCGCGCGTACTCAGCCGCGCCATCCGGTACGCGGTGGAGCGCAAGCGCTCCGACCTGGCCCAGCGCCAGCTCACCGAGTCCCGGCTGCGCGCCCAGGAGAACGCCCGGCTGGAGCGCGGCCTGCTGCCCACGCCGCTGCTGGACGGCTCCGGCCTCGGCTTCGCCGCCTGCTACCGGCCCGGCCGCAGCCGCGCCCTGCTCGGCGGCGACTTCTACGACGTGGTGCGCACCGCCGACGGGACCGTGCACGCCATGATCGGCGACGTGTGCGGCCACGGCCCGGACGAGGCCGCCCTCGGCGTCGAGCTGCGCATCGCGTGGCGCGCGCTGACCTTCGCCGGGCTCAGCGGCGACGCACTGCTGGGCACCCTCCAGCAGGTCCTCGACCACGAGCGCGAGGACGACGAGATCTTCGCCACCGTGTGCACCGTGGACATCGCGCCGGACGGCCGCCGCGCCGGAGTCTGCCTGGCCGGTCACCCGCCTCCGCTGGCCGTCCGGCCGGGCCGGCCCCCGGCGCTGCTGCCCGCCGCCGACAACGGCCCGGCGCTCGGCGTCCTGCCCGCCGCCCGCTGGCCGCGCCACGAGGTGGAGCTGGGTGCCGTGTGGAGCCTGATGATGTATACGGACGGGCTGATCGAGGGCCACGTCGGCCAGGGCCCGCGGCGGCTGGGCCAGGAGGGCATGGCCGAGATCGTCGCCGGAAAGCTGGCGGCGGGCCTGCGCGGCGAGGACCTGCTGGCTGCGACCGTCACCGAGGTGCGCGCGCTCAACGGCGGGGACCTGACGGACGACGTGGCGGTGCTGCTGCTGGACCGCGCCTGACGGGGCTCGGTGCGGCCCGGCGCGCGGCGTACGGGGGCGTACGTGGCGTACGTCCGTACGCGCTGATGTCACCCGACGCGCCCGGACCGTGCGGAGCCCCCGTCGGCCCGGCCGCCCCTACCGCCCGTTGAAGGGCCCGTACGGACCGTCGGAGCTGGACCCGCGCCGCCACCGGCCGCCGGAGACCTCCCGCAGCGCGGGGCGCACGTCGACGACGTACACGATGGTGGCGATCAGGCCGAGGATCGGCAGGAACGCGAAGATCCCCATGAAGAGGTTCACCGCGGTGGCGAGACCCAGGATGATCAGCCAGAACGGCTTGGTCTGCTTGTCGGCCGCGCGGTAGGCGTCCTCCCGCCGGATGGCGGAGTCGACGAACGCGAAGAGGCTGAACAGGAGCAGGCCCACGGAGACCCAGTACATGACCTCGTTGAACCCCTGCAACAGCACGCCGTCCACCGCCTAAGAGAGTCGCCTGAGAAAGTCGCCTGGGAGAGCCGTCGAGTCGCCGGCGAGCCGACGGGTGTCGTCACCACGGCCACCGTACCCGGATACCGGACCGGACACGCAGGGGTATCGAGCCGTGGCGGTATGACGGCCCGCACACCTCCGGCCCGCCGCGCGCCCGCACGGGAGACGTACGGGCGCGCGGCGCGTACCGGGCCGCCGCCCCCGGACCGGGACCACCGCCCCGTACCCGGAACGGCCCCCGGACCCGGGTCACTCCTCGGACTTGGGGGCCGTCTTCCTGGCCGCGGTCTTGCGCGGGGCGGCCTTCCTGGCGGCGGGCCTGGCCCCGGACGCGCTCTTCCGCGCCGCGGCCCCGCTCCGGCCGCTCTTCCCGGCTCCGGCCTTGCCGGCCGCGCCCGCGCCGCCCTCCCCGGCGGGCTCCGCGGCCGCCTCCCGGCCCTCGGGCTCGATGGCCACGGCCACGTCGACCACCTCGTCGGCGGCCTCGCCGCGCCACTGCCGCACGACCGCCTGGCCGTGCTCGGCCACCTCGTCGTACCGCTCCCGCGCCTTCACGGCCAGCTCGGCGGCCCGCCCCACACCCTGGAGGGCGGCCTCCTGCACCTGCTCGCGCAGCGTCGCCAGGTCGTTGTCCAGCGCGCCGAACAGCTCGCCGAGCTTGTCCTGCGCGTCCTTCGCCCGCTGCGCGACCCGGTCCTGGACGGCCTTCGGGTCGGTCTTCCGCACGGCCGAGAGCCGGTCGGGCGCCTCGGCGACGAACTTCTCGACGAGCGCGGGCACCTCCTTGAGCTTCTGCGCGGCGAGGTCGGCGGTGCCCGCCACGAAGTACAGGGGGGTGGGGTCGGTGAGGGTCTTGCGCACGTCGTCGGTGATGGCCATGGGATGAATCCTCCCGGTGTTCAGTTCTGAGGCGGTGCGTCTGTTCAGTTCTGAGGTGGTGCGTCGTCGTCGGCGCCGGCGGCGGTGGCAGCGCCGGCGGGGGCGCCGGCCGGGAGGCCGGCGCCCGGGGCGCCGGCGCCGGGGTTCCGCCCCGTGGGGCCGTGCCCGTTCTCCTTGCGGAAGGACTCGTAGATCTGGAGCAGCACCTGCTTCTGCTGCTCGGTGACGGCGGGGTCCGCGAGGATCGCCTCGCGCACGCGCGTACCGTCGCCGTCCGCGTCCTGACTCCGCTCGTCGAGGATTCCGGCCCGTACGTACAGCGTCTCCGCGGAGATCCGCAGCGCCTTGGCGATCTGCTGGAGGATCTCCGCGCTCGGCTTGCGCAGGCCGCGCTCGATCTGGCTGAGGTACGGGTTGGACACCCCGGCCGCCTCGGCGAGCTGCCGCAGGGACAGCTGCGCGGTGCGCCGCTGCTCCCGCAGGAACTGGCCGAGACCGCCGACGTTCAGCGATGCCATACCTACGATGCTGCCTCGCCCTGCTAACTATTGCAAGCAAGTGCTTGCAGGAGTGGTGCGGGCGTGTCGGCCGGGGCGCCCGTCGTGTCGTGTCTCTGCGATGTGTAGGCAGTCCCGCTCGTCTGTAGGCATGTGCGGCTGGGTCCCGGTCGTGTGTAGGCAAGTTCCGAGGTCGCTGCCCGCTTGGTGGAGGTGTTCGCCGACGGCGGCGGGTTACTGGCCGGGGCCCTGCGGGTGGGTGATCAGATCGCGGTGCTTCCGGTGCTGTTCCATCTGCTCTGGCGCCGGGTCCTGGCCGTGGATCTGGAGGCCGGGCTGTTGTCGGCGGGCTCACGGGTCCGGCTCGGCACAGTGCGGGAAGGAAGTGGGGATGCCGTCGCGTCCGCGGTTGCTGCGAGGGGGTGATGTGGTCCGGTTCGACGGGCGGCTGCACACGGTGGCCGCGCTGGAGGGACTGCGGTCCGGCTGGTCGATGAGACGCGGTCGGCGAGCGTGGTGATGCTGGCCCATCTCTTGTCTTCCGCCCACTTCGAGGTGGTCACCCCGGCCTCGGTGCGGGCGGTGGTCCCGGCGGCCGGGGTGCTGGAGGGGCTTCCGGCGAAGGTGGTGGAGCGGGCCGAGTGGTGGCAGCGGGACCTGGTGGAGATGCTCACGGGCCGTCCGCTGGATGATCCGCACGTCCCGGTGCGGGCCGAGTACGACCCTGCTGTGAGGTCGTTGCGGCAGCGGGAGCTGGCCAAGGCCGCCGAACTGGCCGCGACCGGGCACACGACATCGCTGGCGCTGATCCAAAGGATGCGGCGCCGTTTCGAGGACGAGGGAGTTCTGGGTCTGGTCGACCCGCGGCTGCGGGCTGTCTCGGACGGCACGGGCCGCGCCGACCGGCGGGTGGTCGAGGCCCTGCGCAGGGTCGTGGACGAGCAGACGAGTAGGTCCACGGTTTCCGCACAGGTGCTGCGGCGCCGGATGGAGCGCCTCCTGGAGGCCGAACACGGGCCCGGAGTCGTGCCGTTGCCGTCGCGCACGGCGTTTTACCGGCTGCTGAAGACGGTCACCTCCGGGCGGCACACCCTGGGCTCCGCCCGCACCCGCCGCTCGCTGGCCAAGCAGCCGGACGGCATGTTCGGCCAGCTGACCGCAGCCCGTCCGGGCGAGGTGATGGAGATCGACTCGACTCCGCTGGATGTGCTGGTCGTTCACGACGACGGCACGGTGGACACCGTCGAGCTGACCGGCATCGTGGACATCGCGACCCGCACGCTGGCCGGTGAGGACCCGCGCCTTGTCCCCATGCGGCTGTGGTCCGGCTTGCCCGCACCCAGCTCCAGCAACCGGGTCTCCGCCACGTCCAAGTCCTCGTCGACCTTGAAGCAGATGTGACGCTGCTGGGGAACGAGCTGGTCGGGCCAGCTCGGAGGCCGGTAGTCGTCGACCCGCTGAAACCCGATCAAGAGTCCGTGCTCACCGTTGAGGCCCCCGAAGTCGGCGTCCGACTTCGGGTGCAGTTCAAGGCCGGTGGCCTGCTGATAGAACGCCGCCAAAGCCAGCGGATCAGGGCAGTCGAGCGTTATCGCAACCAGCTTCCTCTGCGGGGGCATGGCGCTCTGATAGGGATCCTTGGAAAGGGCCAGGGATACTTCTCGCCCACTTGATCCGACTTTCAAGGGAGTGGGGAGGTTTCGGGGCGAGCGGCATGCCGTCGATGAGGTGCGGCCGCCCATTCGTTCGGCGTTGGGGCCGCGCCGGCCCGTCGTGGGCGCCTTCGGCGTGGCTCTCAGAGGTGCCAGTGGCGGGTGGCGCGGGTGTCCGCCGTGAACTGGGGCCAGCGGGTGTCGGCGGTCGGGGCGCCGGTACGGATGAAGCCGAGCCAGGCGGTGCGCAGACGTCGTCCGAGGGTGTCCAGATCATCGGGGTGGGCGCCGGCGAGCATCGGTGCGGTGGCCCAGTCTGCGTCGGTGCCGAAGAGGAAGGGTAGTTCGATGCAGTGGGGCGCGCCGAAAGGTGAGCCGGAGGCGCTGTAGTCGAACCGATAGGTCCAGACGCGGGCGCCGGACTTGGCCAGCCGTGTGGCCAGGTGGCGGGCGGGGCGGTCGAAGGCGGCCGTGCTCACGGCGCGTTCCACGGCGTCCGCGGCCGCCGGTCCCAGGGCAGGGATCCGGCGCAGGCGGCGAAGCGCCGGATTCAGGGCGTAGAAGGCGCTCGCCTCCCGCGCGGTCGTGCCGACGATGACATCCACGGCGGGCGCCCGCTGGGCCAGGCATGCGGCCCAGGCCGCTTCGTCCGGCAGCGGGCCGACTCCGGCGACCGGCGTGAACTGAGGTGCGGTGTTGAGCTGGAGCCGGCCGGCCGCGTGGCGTGCGACTTCGCTCTGGGCGGCCAGGATGTCGGCCGTGGACGCGGTGCGTGGATCCGTGCCGAGGCGATCGAGGAAGCGCCGGGCGGCCCGCTCGGCGGTGCGGGCACTGCCGAGGCCGATACCGCCCGGAGAGCTCTGGATGATCGCCCGGCGAAACAGGCCCTCGGCTTCGGGCATGCCCAGCAGGCACTGCACGGTGTGGGCGCCCGCGGACTGGCCCGCCACGGTCACCGCGTCCGGGTCACCGCCGAACGCCGCGATGTTGTCGCGCACCCACCGCAGGGCCGCGAGCTGATCGGCAAGGCCCAGGTTGCCCGGGGAGATCCCCGGCGCCCGCAGGTAGCCGAGCACGCCGAGCCGGTAGCTGACCGAGACCACGACCACGTCGCCCTCACGGGCCAGCCGGTGACCGCCGTAGCACTTCCACGATCCGGCCCCCGAGATCCAGGCGCCGCCGTGGAACCACACCAGCACCGGCCGGGCCCGGTCGTCGGCGCCCGGCGTGGCGATGGTCAGATTCAGGCAGTCCTCGCCCTGCTCGTGCTGCTCCGGCACCCCCATCACGGGCTCCAGCCGGGACGGCCTCTGGGGTGCGATCGGGCCGTCGGTGGTGGCATCCCGCTCCCCGGTCCAGGCCGGCACCGGGCGGGGTGGTCCGAACCGCTCGCCGGTCGCGTAGCGCACACCCCGGAACACGGTCACGCCGTCCTCGACACGGCCACGCAGAACTCCGTCGCTGGTCTTTGCCTTGATGAGCATGGCTGCCTCCATCGCTTCCCTTATCGCAAGTCAACTTGCGATGAGAGGATTGAAACCGTCTCTGAGGCGTAACGCAAGTCTGCTGGCGATAATGTGGACGTGACACCATCCCGCTCGGCCCCATCGCACCGGCGCGGTGCCGCCGTGCGCCAAGCCGTCCTCGAAGCCACCATGGAACTCCTGAGCGCAGAGGGCCTGGCCGGCACCCGGATTGCGGACATCGCCGCCCGCGCCCACGTCCACGAGGTCTCCGTCTACCGGCGTTGGGGCACCCGGACCAACCTGATCCTCGACGCGCTCTCCCACCGCCTGGATACCGAGCTGCCCTGTCCGGACACCGGCTCCACGCACGAGGATCTGACCGTCTTCTTCGTTGCCCTGGCCGCTTTCCTGGCCACACCCATGGGCCGCGCGCTGGCCAGGGTCGCCCTCGACCCGCCGGACGACGCCACCCAGTCCGAGGAACTACGCCAGAAGTTCTGGGCCGCCCGCCTCGATCGCGCCGGCGTTCTCCTCCAACGCGGCATCGCCCGCGGCGACCTCCCCCGGCACACCGATCCGGAATTCCTGCTCGAAGTCCTCGGGGGCACGCTTCACCTGCGCATCCTGCAACGCGACCGGCCCGCGGACCACGACTACGTCCGCCGACTCGTCGACCTGGTCCTGACCGGAGCCCGCTCGACCCCCATCAACAGCTAGCGTGGGACAAGGCCCCTGGAAACGGCATGGCGCCGACCATCGGGCCCCCTCCCTTCTGGCCCCTCCGTCCGCACGTCAGCGTGCGTCTGCCTGGAGAGTCAAGCCGAGCGACTCTGAGGGCAGCCAGAGCACCGGGTAGGGAAATTCAGTCAGATATCGCCATCACCTCCGGACCGATCGGTGGACTTCCGCGATCAACACCCTAGAGGCGGCTACCTACGGTTGAGCGGGACACCGACCGCCCTCCCGTCCCACTCAACCGTAGGCACCCCAGGTCAGAGCCTCACCCTGCCCACAGTTATCTGGGACAGGACAGTGGTTGACCTTGCCCCTGGGGCAGGCCGCAGCATCGGTCGGGCCGGGCGGGTGCCCGGCAGTGGGGAGGAGCGGCATGGGGCTGCTGACCATCGGGGCGTTCGCGAAGGCGTCCCGGCTGTCGCCGAAGGCGCTGCGGCTGTACGACGAACTCGGCCTGCTGCCGCCCGCCCGCGTCGACCCGGTCACCGGCTACCGGCTCTACGCGCCCGAGCAGCTGGAGCGGGCCCGGCTCGTGGCCTGGCTGCGGCGGCTGGGCATGCCGCTGGCCCGGATCCGGGAGGTCTGCGCGCTGGACGCGGCCGCGGCGGCGCGCGAGGTACGGGCCTACTGGGCGCGGGTCGAGGCCGACACCGCCGCGCGGCGGGACCTGGCCGCCCTGCTCATCGACCACCTTGACCAGCTTGCAAGGAAGGACTCCGCCATGCCGTCTGTCAACCAACCGCTGGGCCTGCGCTACGCCGCGCTGTCGGACGCCGGGCTCGTCCGCGAGACCAACCAGGACACCGCCTACGCCGGCTCCCGGCTGCTGGCCGTCGCCGACGGGTTCGGGCGGGCGGGCGCACCGGCCAGCGCGGCGGCCGTCGACGCGCTCAAGCGCCTGGAGACCGAGAGCGTCCCGGCGGGCGACCTGCTCAACGTGCTGGCGGACGCGGTCGAGCAGGCCGGGCGGGCCGTACGCGGCGTCGCCGCGGCCGAGCCGGCGCCGCGCGAGGTGGGCACCACGCTGACCGCCATGCTGTGGACCGGGTCGCGGCTCGCGCTCGTACACATCGGGGACTCCCGCGCCTACCTGCTGCGCGACGGCGAGATCTTCCAGATCACCCACGACCACACCGTGGTGCAGACCATGGTCGACGAGGGCCGCATCAGCGCGGAGGAGGCCGCCTCCCACCCCCAGCGGTCCCTGCTGATGCGGGCCCTGGCCGGCGGCGGCGAAGGTGCCGTCGCCCCCGACGTGCGGCTGCGGGACGCCCGGCCCGGCGACCGCTACCTGCTGTGCTCCGACGGCCTGTCCTCGGTCGTCGCGCCCGGCGACGTGCGCCGGGTGCTGACGGCGGCCGGCGGGCCCGACCGGGCGGTGCGCGACCTGGTCGCCCTGGCCCACGAGTCCGGCGCCCCGGACAACGTCAGCTGCGTGGTCGCCGACGTGGTGGAGCCGGGTGTCTAGATGATCAATTCCAAGGGGT
>NZ_JAVSCF010000059.1:0-26705 GCF_031932565.1 Streptomyces sp. B1866 | reverse complement strand
CGGCCCGCGCGAGGCGGCAGCCCCGGGCAGGCGGCCCGCGCGAGGCGGCGGCCCGGGCAGGCGACCCGGCGGCGTCCGCCCGCGCGGGACCACCGACCGCGAGGCCACACCGCGATGTCCGCCCGCGCGGGACGACCGCCCGGGATTCCGGCGGGTCGCCGCCAGACGTGCGCCAGGAGACGCGCCCGCGCGAGAACGGCAAGCGGAGCGGCCACGGACAGTCCCGGTCGCGCGGCCGGGAGACGCGCCCGCGCGGGAACGGCCGCCCGTGCCCCGGCGCCCCCGGCGGGCCGGTCCGCCCGCGCCGGATCCGGCTCAGCCCGACGGTCGCGCGGGCAGCCCCATCAGGGACAGGGTCGCCCGGCCCAGCTCCGTCCCGGGGTCGCCGAGGTCCAGCGGCAGGTCGAAGTGGTGGCGGGGGCGGGCGACCAGGTCGGTGACCGGCACGCCGCGCCCGGTGAGCGCGGCGACGAAGCGGTCGTGCTGCGCGGCGAAGGCGCCGGTCTCGTTGTCGCCGCGGGCCACGACCACCGGCGGGAAGCCCTCGTGCGCGTACCGGATGGGGCTGTTGCGCGCCGCCTCCGCCCGGGTGAGGCGCACGTCGTCGCCCACGTACGTGTGCCGCAGCGGCTCCAGGTCGTACACCCCGCTCAGCAGCGTGGCGCCGCGCACCACGTGCGCGGGGCGCAGCGGCGCGGGCAGCCAGTTGTCCAGCAGGCACATGGCCGCCAGGTGGGCGCCCGCCGAGCTGCCGCTGAGGAAGATACGGGCCGGGTCGACGCCGAGGTCGGGGGCGTGCCGGTAGAGCCACAGCACGCCGCGGCGGACCATGGCGACGATCTCGTCGAGCCGGTGGGCGGGGGCCAGGCCGTATCCGAGCGCGGCGAACGCGGCCCCGCGCGCGGCGAAGTCGGGCGCGGCGAAGGCGGAGTCCTCCTTGCTCAGCTCCAGCCAGTAGCCGCCGTGCACGTAGACCTGGAGGGGCACCGGACCGCCGGCGTCCCCGCCGTCCGGGCCTGGCGTACCGTCAAGGTCGGTCGACCCGGCCGCCGGGAAGAAGTGCAGGCGCTCGGCCGGGCCGGGTCCGTAGGCCAGTTCCCGCCAGGGCAGCCGCTGCCGGGCCAGCGCCGACCGCTCGGCGTACGCGGCCAGGTGGCGGCGCATGTCGGGCACCAGGGAGCTGGGCGAGTACTCGCGGTCCCGCAGGGCCCGCGCGGCCCTCCGGGCCGACCCCCGGCGCCCCGCCACGCCCGACACGCCCGACGCACTGGACGGCCCCGCCCCACCGGACGGACCCGACCGCCGCGTCGGCGCGCCGCCGCCGGGGCCCTCGCCGGGCCCGTCCGCGCCCGTACCGGCGCCGTACGCCGCGTCATGTCCGGGCATGCGACGTCCCGTCGTCCTGGCCGCCGCCGGGCCGGTCCAGCTCGCCGGGCGCCTCCCACAGCTCCGGGAAGAACCGCGCGCCGACCCGTCCGCCGAGGTAGCCGGTGCCGGTGCTGCCCGCGGTGCCGGGCTTGCTGCCGATCTGCCGGCTGACCGTCAGCAGGTGCCGGGTGCGCCACAGGGACCACAGCTGGTCGTGCCGCAGCAGCCCGTCGGCCAGTTCCCACAGGTCGCCGTGGCGCTCCCGGTCGCGGGCGATCTCCGCGCAGGCGGCGACCCGCCGCTCGCGCGTGTCCGCGTCGAAGCCGGCCCGCTCCAGGAGGCTGACGAAGCCGTCCCAGACGGTCGGCTCGGCCAGCCGCCGCTCCAGCCGGGCGCGGTCGTCCTTCTCCAGCCAGCCCGCCCGCGCCAGCCACTCCTCGTCGTGCAGCCCGGAGAGGTATTCGACCTCCCGGTACTGCGCGGACTGGAAGCCGCTGGCCGAGCCGAGGGAGTCGCGGAAGCCGAGGAAGTCGCGGGGGGCCATGGTGTCGAGCACGTCGAGCTGGCCGACGAGCACCCGCTCGATCTCGTGGCAGCGCCGCAGCCGCTCGCGGGGCGGCCGGGTCTCGCCGACGAGCATCCAGTCGCGGGCGTCGGACAGCTCGTGCAGCAGCACCTTGAACCACAGCTCGTACGCCTGGTGGACGGCGATGAACAGCAGCTCGTCGTGCGCCTCCGGCGGGCCCTTGCGGACCTGCTGGTCCAGCAGCCCGGGCAGGCGCAGGTAGGTCGCGTACGTCAGGTCGGCGGCCTGTTCCACGCCGGCTCACGCACCCTCTCTGACCAGCCCGTGGGAGGCGAAGGCCTCCCGGGCGCCGGGGACGTCCAGGACACCGGCGGATTCGCACATGTGCACGGTGGCTCTTCCCATGTCGTGGACGCGCTGGACGGCGGCCGCGCCGTAGCAGTCGCGCAGCACCGCGTCCGCGGTCGGCTCGGCCACGCCCGCCAGCAGCAGGGAGGACCGCACCGGGGCCGTGTCCCAGGTCAGGCAGGCGTGGACCATCGGCGGCAGCGCGTGCGCCACGCGGGCGCGCAGCGAGGTGTCCAGGCCCGCCCACAGGCGGTGGAAGAAGGCCGAGAAGAAGCGGTGGTGCTGTCCCTCGTCACGCGCGTGGTCGCGGGTGACGTCGCGTACGGCGGTGACGACGGTGGTGTCGTTCGGCAGTTCGTTGAGCACGGCGGTGATGAGCGTCTCGAAGACGACGACCTGGAGGAGCTGGGCGAGCACCGGCTCGCCCGGCAGCAGGGCGCGCCCGGCCTCGGCCAGCCGGGCGACGAACCCGCCGTAGTCCCAGTCGGGTACGGGCACGCGCGTGACGGCCGCGATCTGGTCGGCGAGGTCGAGGCTGTAGAGGGAGTGGTAGCCCTCGTCGCAGTAGACCTTGTACGCGTCGATCCGGTCGGCGAACGGCAGGTCCACGCCGGCCCGGCCGTTGGCGATGCGTTCGGCGCCGCTGTTGACCACCCGGGTCTCCAGGTGGGCGGTGGACAGCAGGAACTGGTAGAGGTGCCGGATCGTCAGTTCGCGCACCCGCTCCGGCGGCAGGCCGCGCAGGCCCTCGTGGGCCAGGTACGGCACCAGGGCGGCCGGGAAGAAGACCCGGCCCTGCTCGGTCTCCTCGTGGAAGCGGCGGCGCACGCCGGAGCGCACCCCGGCCGCCTCGTACCACCGGTCGAGCGGCCGGGCCGCCGCCGGGGGCGTGGTCTCGGACTCCATGGGACGGCTCCTGTGTGGCGTGCCGCGGCTCGGTGCGGCCGAGTGCGGCTCGGTGTGGCGGGCAGGCGACTTGCGGGCCGGCGCGGTCCCGGTCAGGGCGCGGTACGGGCCCCACGGGCCGGGCCGGACGGGCTGGACGGTGCAGACGGGCCGGACGGGACGCCGGGCTCAGGGGTGCCGGGCTGCGGGGTGCCGGGCTCAGGGACGCCGGGCGGGCGCCGCGCGGGGCCTCGGCCGCCCGCCGGGTCCCCGTCGCCCGCCGAGCGCCGGGCGGCCTCGGCGCGCAGGAAGCGGTCGAGCCGTACGACGCCCTCGCGGACGGTGTCCCAGTCGGTGGTGAAACACAGCCGGAACCAGCCGGGCTCCGGGCAGGCGAAGACCTTGCCGGGCAGGATGTTGACCCGGGCGCCCTCGAAGATCCCGGCCCACAGCTCGTGCTCGGCCGGGAAGGTCGGCGCCGGCAGCCAGCGGCGCAGGTCCACCCACAGCGAGAACCCGGCGCCCACCGGCACGTAGCCGATGCCCAGCGCGTCCAGCAGCCGGGTGGCCCGTTCGTAGGCGACCGCCAGCCGACGCCTGCTCTCGGCGGTGAAGCGGTCCACCCAGGCGGTGTCCGCGAGCAGGCCGGTCAGCAGCGCCTGGGTCTCGGTGGAGCACGGCGCGAAGTAGGCCAGCGCCCGGGCCGCCGCGCAGACCTCCGGGTCCGGACTGTAGAGCACGCCGACCTTGAAGCCGGGCAGGCCGAAGTCCTTGGCGAACCCCCACACCATGTGCGCGCCGGGGGCGCGGGCCAGGCCGGCCTCCGGGCCGAGGAGGCTGACGAAGGGCTCCGGGCCGAAGACGGAACCCGCGTAGATCTCGTCGGCGATGATGCCGACGCCGTGCCGCGCGGCCACCTCGCCGAGGTCCTTCAGGGTACGGGCCGGGTGCACGTGGCCCACCGGGTTGCCGGGCGAGGCCAGCGCCACGGCCCGTACCGGGAAGCCGTCCCAGCGGGCCCGGGTGAGGGCCTGGTCGACCGCCTCCGGATCCAGCCGGAAGCCGTCGCCCGCCGCGAGCGGGGCGCGCACCAGGCGCGCGCCGGAGCGGCCGGCCAGGTCCACGTCGAACGCGCCGTAGTAGGGGGCGGGCAGCACGATCGCGTCGCCGGGGTCGCACAGCGCGGAGGCGGCGATGTCCAGCGCGCCGGTCGCGCCGCTGACCACGACCAGTTCGTCGGCGCGCACCTGCCGGCGGCACACGCCGGACAGGAACCCGGCGATCGCCTCGCGCAGCGCCGGGGTGCCGTGCAGCGGCGCGTACCGGGTGTCGGCGGCGGTCAGCGGCGGGCGGCCGGCGAGCCGGGGTTCGAGCAGGTCCCACACCAGGCGGTTCTCCGCGGTGCCCAGGTTGAAGTAGCCGTCGGGCCGCTGCCGCGGGTGGTACGGGTACTCCTCGGCGCGGAAGTGGGCGACGGCGATGGCGGGGGCCTGGGCGGCCAGGCGCGCCGCGCTCCGGGAGACCATCACAGCCCCCCGGCCGGGTCCGCGCCGCGCCCGGCGGCGGCGCCGCGCGCCGCGGCGCCCGAGCCGTAGGGACCGTCAGCGTCCGGGCCCTCCGTCCGCGCGGCGTCCGGACCGTACGGACCGCCGACGCCCGGGCCGCCGTACGGACCGTCGGTGCTCGCGCCGTACGGACCGTCGGCGGCCCGGGAGTCCGGACCCTCGGCGGCCCGGCCGGTGAGCAGCCCGGGGTGGACGCCCAGACCCATCGAGGCGTCGACCACCGCGCCGTGCAGCACCCGGGACCCGTCGCCGGCCAGCCACCACACCACCTCCGCCATCTCCTCGGGGTGGATGAGCCGGCCCTTCGGCAGCCGCGCGGCGAACGCGCGCCGCTCGTCCGGGGCGAGCGAGGCCAGGGTGCTGGCCTCGAACATGGGCGTCTCGACCGCGCCCGGGCAGACGGCGGTAATGTCCACCGGCGTGTGCGCGAGTTCGGCGGCGAGGTGCCGGGTGAGGTAGGCGAGCGCGGCCTTGCTCATGCCGTCCGCGACGTGAAATCCGGGAAACTGCGAGATTCCGCCGCCCACGCTGGAAACGTTGACGACCTTGCCGTATTCCCGCTCGACCATGCCCGGGACGAGCTGCCGAATGAGCCACAGCGGCCCGACGCTGTTGATACGGAAGAAGGCCTCGTCCCGCCGCGCCGGATCGGGTTCGTACCGCTCGACGGTTTTCGATCCGACGGCGGCATTGTTGACCAGGACGTCCACCGGACCCGGCAGCGCCGCGAGCAGCCGCTCGTGGCTGTCCCGATCACCCTGCCGGAACGCGAAGGCCGCCACCCGGTCCCACCCCGACCTGCGGCACTCGGCGAGCAGGTCGTCCGCGCGCGCCCGTCCGGAATGGTAGGTGAACCAGACGGTGTCGCCCTTGCTCGCGAATAGCCGGACGACGGCCCTGCCGATGCCGTTCGAGCCGCCCGTGACGAGAACGTTCCGCGGCGTCATGCTTCTCCCGTGCCGCGCCGGAGTGCCGTGCGGGAGGCGGTACGGGAGGCGGTACGGAAACGGAATCCGCTATACCGCGCGGTGTCCCGCGCGCGCGGATACCGGCCTCTCGCGCACGCACCGATCAGTAACGTCACAGTCACCGCCCCCAGACCGCCCCGCACGCGCGCGGCGGGAATCGAGTCTGGATGCTATAGGACTCGGACGAATAAACAGAAGGGCCAAAAGGACACATCCGCCTGACGGCTTCTCCGTGACGCGAACGACGAATTCCGGGCACCCGGCGGCCGTCCCCCGGCCGCCCGCGCGTCCCCGCGCCGCCCCGGCCCGCCGGACCCGCCCCGCACCCGACCCAGCCCGATCCGACCCCAGCGCGCCCCGCCCCGGACCACGCGCGGCCCCCGGGCCCAGCCCCGGCGCGCCCCGCCCCAGCCCCCCACCCCGCCCCGGTGCACGCCGAGCCGCGCGCCGGGGCGGCTCTGGGGCGCACACCAGGCGCACCGCACACCCCCCTGTATCCGACTTCACACGTATTCGTCGCGTTCCGGAGGGCAACGTATTGCCCCCCTCACGTATCTGGACGGGTGATGTCGTGACGGCGAGGACGCCGACCGCCCCTCGCCCAGCCCTTGGGGAAGGGAAATGTCCGGTATGAGTGATGTGGTTCCCATAACCACCGCCATCCGCGCCTGGCGCACCGTGAAACCCGCGGACGTGCCGGCCCGGGACCCGCGGCCGGATGTCGCGCCGCCGCAGTGGCACCGTGGCATGACCCTCATCGGGGCCGTCAGCCTGTTCATCGGCACCCGTTCGGTGTGGGCGAGCGCCATGTCGAACCGCCCGTCCCTGGCCGCGGTCGTCTCCCTGTGCTACGCGGGCATACTCGTCACCGGCGTCCTCGCCCTGGCCGCCCGTACCAGCCGGGCGCTGATCCGGGTCGACCTGGCCGTCCTGCTGATCGCCGTCGCGCTGACCTGCTGCCGCCTCATCCTGTCCCACAACGGCAGCGACGAGGGCGTCCTGACCAGCTACGCGGCCCGTGAGCTGCTGCACGGCCGGCCCGTCTACGACCAGCCGTGGCCCTGGCTGTTCGACCGGGGCGTCGCGATCACCCCGACCATGGACGGCGGCGCCGACTACACCTACGGCTATCCGCCGCTGGCCGTCCTGCTGACCGCGCCCGTCTACGCCGTCGTACACGGCGCGGGCGCCGCGACCGTCGTCGCCACCGGCTCCCTGATCGCCGGGACCGTCGCCCTGTGGATCCTGCTGCCCGCGCCCTGGCGGTCGGCGGCCACCGCGGTCTGCCTCGGCTTCGGCATGCTGCCCACCTACGCCCGGCTCGGCTACCCGGCCGTCACCGCCCTCGCCCTGCTGATCCCCGTCGTCGTGCGCTGGCCGCGCACCGGCGCGGGCGGGCGGCTCGGCCGGGGCGGCGTGCTGCGCGCCGGGTGCCTGGGCGCGGCCTGCGCGGCCCAGCAACTGCCCTGGTTCCTCATCCCGTTCCTGCTGGTGGGCCTGTACGCGGTGCGCCGCGGCGAGCTGGGCAACCGCCGCGCCCTGGCGGTCCTGGCGCGCTACACGGGCCTGGCCGCCTCGACCTGGCTGGCGATCAACGCGTACTTCGCGATCCAGGACTTCAGGGGCTGGGTCGCCGGCGTCACCCTGCTGCTGCGGCAGGGCGCGATACCCCACGGCCAGGGCGTCGTCGACATCTCCTACTACTTCACCGACGGCACCGGCCGGCTCAGCTTCTACACCTACGGCAGCGTGCTGCTGGCCGCGGGCCTGCTGACCGCCCTGGCGCTGTTCGTCGGGCGGCTCGGGCCCGCCCTGACCGTCCTGCCCTGGTGCGTCTTCTTCTTCGCCACCCGCTCGCAGGACGGCTACTTCCTCCTCATGACCCCGCTGTGGCTGGCCGCCGCGGCCACCGTGTCCGCCGCCGACTTCCGCACCGCCTGGCGGCCCCGGCTGCCCGCCCGGCTGCGCGGCCCGGGCCGCCGCGCGCGTGCGGGGCGGGCCGCGGTGCTGGCCGGGTGCCTGCTGCCGGCCGTCGCCTGCACCTGCGTCGCCGCCGCCAGCCCGCCGCCGCTCACCTTCGGCATCGCCCCGGTGCACACCGACCACGGCATGCTGCGCCGCGTGGTCTTCGAGGCCACCAACACCACCGGCAAGCCCCTGGAGCCGCACTTCGCCATCGGCGTCGGCCAGTCCACGTCGCGGATCTGGGACGTCGTCAGCGGCCCGGAGACCCTGGCCCCGCACCAGACCGCGCGCTACGTCATCGCCGGACCCGACGGCGGCGGCCGGCACGTGCCGGACTCGCACAGGGTCCGGGTGCGGCTGCGGGCCTTCAGCGCCCACCCGCAGACGGTCAGCAGCGCCGACATCCACGTCCCCGACAGCGAACGCGGATAGCCACCGCGACGCGCCCGGTGCGGCAGCGAAGAAGTCCGCGCCGCCAGGCAACCCGTGATCACTTTCCCTCCTCTTCCCCCGCGGAACCCGCCGCTCCTGGACACAGACCAGCCAGGACGGCACACCGGAACGAACGAGGAGACCACGTNCTCCTGGACACAGACCAGCCAGGACGGCACACCGGAACGAACGAGGAGACCACGTGCCGGCTCATGGGAAGGAGTCGGGCGCCGCGGCGCCCGACACGGGGATCCCCCACCGACGACGCGGGCGCAGGACGTCCGCGGCGAAGCCGATCCGCGCCCTGACCGGCGCGATCGCCGCGGTCCTGGCCACCGGCCTGGCGACGACCGCCGCGGCCGTACCGCGGACGGGCGGCGCCGCGCACCGGCCGCAGGCCCAGGACGGGGCACAGGCGGCGGCGCGAGCCCCGGGCGGCCACGCGCTGCGCACGGTGACGCTGATCACCGGCGACCGGGTGCTGGTCGAGGAGGGCACGGGCGCGGTCCGCGAGGTGCGGCGCGGCGCGGGCCGCACCGGCATCCCGATGTCCGTCCGCAGCTCCGGCGGCCACACCCAGGTCATCCCCTGGGACGCCCTCCGGCTGATCCGCGAGGGCACGCTGGACCGCCGCCTGTTCGACGTGACGGCCCTGCTGGCGGCGGGCTACGACGACGCGCACCGCCGCGACGTACCGCTGATCGTCTCGTACGGGCCCGGGCGGCAGCGGTCGGCGGCGCGCGCGGACCTGGCGCGGGCCGGGGCCGCGGTGCGCCGCGACCTGCCCGCGGTGCGCGGCGCGGCGCTCGCGGCTCCCAAGTCCGGCGCGTCCCGGGTCTGGAACGCGCTCACCGCGGCCGGGCACGGCGACGCCCGTACGGCGGCGCCCGGTGTGGCCCGGGTGTGGCTGGACGGGAAGCGGAAGGCGGCGCTGGACAAGAGCGTGCCGCAGATCGGCGCGCCCACCGCCTGGAAGGCGGGTTACGACGGCAAGGGCGTGAAGGTCGCCGTCCTCGACACGGGCGTCGACCAGACCCACCCCGACCTCGCGCACCAGGAGATAGCCGAGAAGAACTTCAGCGACGCGCGCGACAGCACCGACCGCGTCGGCCACGGCACGCACGTCGCGTCCACCGTCGCCGGTACGGGCGCGAAGTCCGGCGGAAAGTACCGGGGCGTGGCGCCCGGGGCCCGCATCCTCGACGCGAAGGTGCTGGACGACGACGGCCACGGCCACGACTCGCAGATCATCGCGGGCATGCAATGGGCCGTCGACCAGGGCGCCAAGGTCGCCAACCTCAGCCTCGGCGGCGACGACTCACCCGGCGTGGACCCGCTGGAGCAGGCCGTGAACGAGCTGTCCGGCAAGGGCACGCTGTTCGTGATCTCCGCGGGCAACAAGGGCCCGCTCCCGCAGACCGTCGGGACGCCGGGCAGCGCCGACGCCGCGCTGACCGTCGGCGCGGTGGACGGCGACGACCGCGTCGCGAACTTCTCCAGCCGGGGCCCCCGGCTCGGCGACGGCGCCATCAAGCCGGACATCACCGCGCCGGGCGTGGACATCGTGGCCGCCAAGGCCGCGCACGGCCACGCCGGCAGGCCCGCGGCGGACGGGTACGTGAGCCTGTCGGGTACGTCGATGGCGGCCCCGCACGTGGCGGGCTCGGCCGCGATCCTGGCCCAGGAACACCCGGACTGGACCGGGCAGCGCATCAAGCAGGCCCTGACCGCGTCGGCCAGGCCCACCGCGGGCCTGACCCCGTTCGACCAGGGCTCGGGCCGGGTCGACGTGGCGCGGGCGATCGCCCAGAGCGTCGTCGGCGAGCAGACATCCCTCTCGTACGGCGTCCAGAGCTGGCCGCACAACGACGACCAGGCGGTCACGCGGAAGCTGACGTACCGCAACACCGGTCCCGCCCCGGTCACCCTGGCCCTGACCACGCAGGCCACCGGCCCGGACGGCAAGCCCGCGCCCGCGGGCCTGTTCACCACGGGAGCCGAGCAGGTCACCGTGCCCGCGCACGGCACCGCCACCGTGGACGTCACCGCCGACACCCGCCGGGGAAGCCTGGACGGCCGGTTCACCGGCGTGGTCACCGCCACGGCCGAGGGCGGCCAGTCGGTGCGTACGCCCGTGGCGGTGGACCGCGAGCCCGAGTCGTACGACCTGACCATGAAACACATCGACGGCCACGGCAAGCCGTCCGACGCCTCCGTCATCATGCTGAACGCGGACGGCTCGTACTTCGGCGAACCGTCCGACCACGACACGGACGGCGACGGCACGATGAAGGTCCGGGTGCCCAAGGGCCGCTACCTGTTCGACGTCATCGTGGGGACCCCGACCGGCGTTCCCGACCAGAGCAACCTCGCCTGGATGATCGCTCCCGGCCTGCCGGTGACGAAGGACACCACCGTCACGTTCGACGCGCGCGAGACCAAGCCGGTCGACATCACCGCCCCGGACCCGAAGGCGACGATGGCGCACGCGGACATCGGGTACAGCTTCAAAGAACCCACCAGTCCCTACTCCTACTCCGCCGACACCACGATGGACGACTACTCCCGGTTCAGCGCGGGGCAGGTCGGCCCGAACACGCCGAGGGGACGCCTGGAGTCCCTGATCGGCACCGTGTGGTCACTGCCGGGCGAGGAGAACGCCCACACCCAGTACACCAGCCTCTACAGCCGTGACGACTCCTTCTTCACCGGCTTCACCCACCGGACCGACAAGAGCGAGTTCGCGCAGGTGGACGTCACCGTAGGCGCGCCGACTCCCGGCCGCCGGGCCTACGTCATGCCCTTCCTGCACGGACGCCTCGTCGGCACGGGCGCAGGCGTCACCGCCGGCCAGGCCATGCCCGGCACCTGGCGGCAGTTCGTGGCGGCGCCCCGCGGCGGCACGGCGCGCTTCCTCACCACCGAACAGCTCGCCGACGAGACGGACATGGCGCAGATGGGCAGCGCGCCACGCGCGTACCAGCCGGGGCGTACCTACCGCGAAACCGTCAACGTCGGCGTCTTCGGCCCCGCGCAGGGCACCTTCTGGCGCTACGGCGACTATGCGGACCTGTGTGCCCCGATGTTCGCGGACAACACCGGCGGCTGGGGCGACTCGCGGCTGACCGCGGCGCGGTCCACGCTCAGCGCGGACGGCAGGCCACTCGTCCAGGTGGCCGACGTGCCGTGCTTCGACACGAAGGGCCTGCCGACCGGATCCGCGGCCTACCGGCTGAGCGCCGACCTGCGGCGCGACCCGAAGCAGTTCACGACCAGCACGCGGATCACCGCGGACTGGACCTTCACCTCGGCCGACCCCGGCAGGCGGGAGAAGGAGACCAGGCTGTCCGCCGTCCGCTTCACCCCGGAGCTGACCCTGTCCAGCACGGCGAAGGCGGGACAGCCGCTGACCGTGCCGGTGGTCCTCGACGGCCCGGCCGCGCGGCGGGCGCCGAAGAAGCTGACCGTGGACGTGTCGTACGACGAGGGCGCCACCTGGCAGCCGCTGACGGTACACGGCCAGGGCCTCGGGGGCGACCGGTACGTGACGGTGGAGCACCCGGCCGCGCCGGGCTCGGTGTCCTTCCGCACGCACCTGGAGGAGCGCTCGGGCAACACCGTGGACGAGACGATCTACCGGGCGTACACGACGGTGCGCTGAGGCCCCCGCGCGGGGGGCGGATGCGCCGCCGGGCCGGACGGTACACCGCCGTCCGACCCGGCGGTCTCGCGCCCGGCCCGTCGGCCGTGCTCCGGGCCGGGGCGGCTCCTCCGGCGCGGCCCCGGCAGACGGCAGAAGGACCTCACGGTTGGCTCTCGGATGGCCCGGCCCGCCACACCGCCACCGGACAGGGCGCGGTACGTGCGCTGGGACCGATCGCCGACACGGCGGTCGGGTCGGAGACTGGCAAGGATGCGTGCCGGACAGGCCCAGGCGCGTGCCGGGCGGTTCCGACGTGCCGCCGCACGCGTCGTGCTGTCGGGCTCGCATCCGCCACACGCTTCACGCGTGAGCGATGAGTTTGGGCGGCGGATCGGGTCTGCCCTGGTATGACTCGAATCATCGCTGACATCTCGGTCTCTCTCGACGGCTTCGTCACCGGGCCCGACCCCAGCCCGGACAACGGCCTGGGCACCGGCGGCGAGGCCCTGCACACGTGGGCGTTTTCCGACGACCCCGACGACCGCCGGGTCCTGCGCGAAGGGACCGCCCGCTCGGGCGCCGTCATCCTCGGCCGCCACCTGTTCGACGTGGTCGACGGGCCGAAAGGCTGGGACGACACGTCCGGCTACGGCGCCGGCGAGGTCGGCGAGCCCGCGTTCGTCGTCGTGACGAGCTCTCCGCCGGAGTCGGTGCGGACAACCAACCTCGACTGGACGTTCGTCACCACCGGTCTGCCCGACGCCGTCACCGCCGCGCGCGAGCGAGCCGAGGCGGCGGCGGCGGACAGCGGCAGGGACCTCGACGTCGTCCTCATGGGCGGCGGCGCCACGATCGGCTCGGCGCTCGACGCCGGGCTGGTCGACGCGCTGACGCTGCACCTCGCGCCCGTCGTGCTGGGCGCCGGGACACCACTGTTCAGCGGCGGAGCGCCGCGCACGCTGGTGCAGCGGAGCGTGATCCCGACATCGACCGCGACGCACCTGACCTACGACCTCTACCGGTGATCCGATGACCACTGTCAACGCCCATGAGATCGCCTTGGGCATCGAGTCGTTCGGTGACGACGACGCGCCACTCGTCCTGCTCGCGGGCGGGACGACGATGCTCTCCTGGCCCGACGCGCTGTGCGAGCGCCTCGCCGCCGGCGGGCGCCGTGTGGTGCGCTACGACCTGCGCGACAGCGGGGAGTCGACGACGACGGATCCGCAGGCGCCCGCCTACACCCTGCGCCACCTCGCCGCCGACGCGGCGGCCCTCGCTGACGCGCTCGGCGGGGGGCCTGCGCACCTGGCGGGAATCGGCGTCGGCGGGATGGTCGCCCAGGTGGCCGTGCTCGACCATCCGGGCGCGTTCTCGGCGCTCACTCTGGTCGGCACCCGCGCGGTTGCCCCTGGCCCGCCCGACGATGACCTCCCCGACCACGACCAGGCGACGATGAGCCGACTGTTCGCGCGTCCGATGCCCGATTGGACCGACCGCGAGGCGGTTGCGGAGTTCGCCGCCAGCGGCGCGAAGATTCTCGGCAACGACCCCGTCGCCGCGCGCGCACTCGCTGCGCGCATCTGGGACCGCACGCCCAGCACCGCACCCCCGGTCCAGATGGCCAACCAGATGGGCATGGTGTTCTCCAGGCTCGACTGCACACCCCGCTGGCGCGAGCGCCTGCCCGAGATCGATGTCCCCACACTCGTCGTCCACGGCCGCCGCGACCGGTTCTTCCCCGTCGGCAACGGCGAGGCGATCGCGCGCGAGATCCCCGGGGCACGGCTGCTCGTCCTCAAGGAGGCCGCCACCGCGATCCCCGATGCGGCGGTCGGCGAGGTCGCCGAGGCGATGCTCACGCTCGGATAGAGGACGGCGGGTGCCGCGCGGATCTGGCCGCCACGCAGCAGGGAACGTCGGAGGCTCGATCCGGCCGCGCGCCCGCGATCAGCACGATTCCAGCCCGTGGCTGTCCAGGATGCTTCTGCTGGCCGGTCCGGCTGCGGGTGGCCCGGCCCGTCGTACCACCACCGGATAGGACGGAGGGTGGGTGGTACGGGCGGGCCGGGCCGAGGGGCGGGCGGGCTGGCCCCGGCCATGTCCGGCGCGGGGGATCACCGGAAAGGGGCCAGCCGCGCCCGCCCCCGTCTCAGGGGCCCGGGGGCGGTGGCAGGAGAGGTACGCCTCTGACGTGGTGGCAGCGCTGCCCCGCGCGGGCTTCGGAGAGCTTGACGCGGCGTGCGGCGCCGCAGGTCGTGCACCGGCACGACCAGGCCACCGAGGCGCGTCCCGGGTAGGTCTCGATGGGCTCGTACCCGGCCTCCAGCATCTCCGCCACGGCCTCGGCGGGGGTGACGGGCGGGTGCCGCCGCCGGTCCCCCACCCGGCCCGGCCGCCCGGCCTCCGGGGGCACCGGTACGGGCTCGGGCTGGCCGGTCGGGTCGTCGCCGGTCGTCTGCGTAGGTCCGCCGACCAGCAGGCCCAGGCTGACGGCGACCTTACGGTGGCACCGGCAGGCGCACCGGCCTCCGTGGCACAGGGCGTGCGCCTCGACCACCCCGCCGGGCCGCACCGCCGCCACGCACTGCGCGGACAGCCACGCCCCGCCTGCGGCCCTCGGGACCGGGGGCGGGCCCGGGATGCCGGTCACCCGCACGCCCCCTTCCTGCACCGCAACCCGCCACCGTCCTGGGCGGCCAGCAGCGCGCCCCGGGCCTCGGCGACCTCGAGCAGGGCGGCCAGGCACTCCACCAGCCGGGCCAGGACGTACCGCATCTGACAGGTCTCGGCGTTGCCGGTGATGATCAGGTCCTCGGTGTGCCCGAGGAGCACCCGGGCCATCTCCACCCGCGCGACCTGTCCGGGGTCAACCCGCTCCAGCCGCTTCCCCCGGCTCTCGGCCACCCGCACCATGCGCACGAGGGACCACACCAACCGGACCGCCCCCGCCCGCAACCGCCCGCCGTCGACGCGGACCCCCGAGGCCAGCCACACCCGCGCCGCGCCGAGCACACTGCGCGCGGCCAACACCTGCGCGTCCTCCCACGCATCCGCCAACGCGCCCACCGGCCCGAGGCCGTGGCCGTCCGGAGCCGAGACGGTGTAACAGGGCTTACCGTCCACCGTGGACCACGGCAGCCGCACCAGCCCGCTCACCGGTCCTCCCCCGGGCCGGTGGCCTTGGCCTGGCAGCGGGGGCACTCGCACCGAGGCCACTCACACGACACCGGAGCGAACGAACGACCCGGCTCACCCCGCACGGAACACGAACTGGCCTCCGCCTGCTCACCGGTCACCGGGTCCAGCCGGTACACCCGGCTCGTCATCACCGCCACGCCCAACCACCCCCGGCACCGGCCACGAGGCCGTCGTGGCGCTGAGCGCCCCGGCGGCTCGGCCACTCGCTGGACGGCGGGGGAAAGGTCTCACTCGGCCCGCCCGAGTAGAAAATAGAACTGATGCCCGCGCGCTTACCCGTTCCGGGTTGAGCCGGTGGACCCTCATCGCCATACTCATGGCCGTAACTCTCCGATGCCGTCCGCAGATTCGGCTTCCGCACCAAGAAAACAGCGACGGCACGCCAGCGGGCACCGTGCAGAGGGGTGTCGAAAGGTGTTGTTTCCGCGACCGCTCATGGCCGAAGGCAGTGAGTCATGAAGAAACCGAACACGAAGCTCGCCGAGTGGCTGACGCGATCCGGTATGAGTCACGGTGAACTGGCCCGGCGTGTACGAGTACAGGCCAAGGAGCGAGGGCACGCGCACGTGGCCCCGGACGCGACCAGTGTCCGGCGCTGGCTGAACGGCGAGCGCCCCCGCCCGCCCGTGCCCGGCGTCCTCGCCGACGTGTTATCCGCCGCCGTGGGCTACCGGGTCACCACGTACGACCTGAGCTGGGGCGACAGCGAGTTCGACCGGGCCCTTGTGTACAACGCGTCGTTCGCGGCTACGGTGGAAGCCGTCGCCGACTTGGGGAGGGCGGACGTGGATCGCCGCACGTTCCTGACCGCAGCGCCGTTCACCGCCCTCGCGGGCATCGGTCCCTCACGTGACTGGCTGCTGAGCACCTTGGACCAGCAGCCCGTGCCCGGCCCCCGGGTCAGGCTCGAAGATGTGAGCGCGGTCCGTAATATGTTCGGCTTTTTCCAGGAGATGGACATTTTCCAGGGCGGCGGTTCGGGCCGCCTGACTCTCGCCGCCTACGTGAACGCACACGTGTTCCCCCTACTGCGCCGCACGCACACCGAGCGGGTCCGGCGGGCGCTGTGCGAAGCCGCGGCGGAACAGACATACCTGCTGGGCTGGATGGCCTATGACGACGGAGAACAGGGAACGGCGCAGCGCTATCTGATCCAGTCGCTCCGGCTCGCCGAAGAATCGCGAAATCCGGCCCTCGGCGCGCACGTCCTGGCGGGAATGGCAGACCAGGCCACCCTCCTCGGACACCCCGCGGAGGGCCGCAGGCTGGCGCAGGCCGGACGCGCGGGGCTCGCCGGGTCCGCGTCCCCGGCGTGCCTCGCCGACCTGTGGGCGCTGGAGGCCCGCGCCTCGGCCAGGCTCGGCGACCGGCGGGCCGCCGCTGCCGCCGTCGCCAGGTCGGAGTCCGCCTTCGAGGGCGTACGGCCCGGGGAAGAGCCGGAGTGGGCCGCGTTCATCGACGTGGCGTACCTGCACGGCGAGCACGCCCACACCTTCCGCGACCTGGACCAGCCCGGCCACGCGGCCGAGCACGCCCACCGGTCCATCGCGCACGCCCGCAAGCAGAACCGGGCCCGGCGCGGAGCCCTCTCCCAGGCGGCGCTGGCCGCCTCGCACCTTCAGCGGGACGACCTGGAAGCCGCCCACGCGGCCGGGCTGCGGACCCTGTCCCTCGCCCGCAAGGTGAAGTCGTCACGCGCGGTCGAGGCCGTCCAGGACCTGCGCACGCGCATGAAACCCTTCGGCCGCCACCGCCTGGTGGCCGACTTCGAGGAGCGAGCACGCGCCCTGACCGCCGCCTGACAACCCCTCAGGACAGACGGCGCGTGACACGCACCGCCCCGGAGGCCGGAAACGAGTTCGCCGAGTTCTTGGAACCCCACCGGCCTATCGGCTGACCGGGTTGACCAAGGTGCCGATTCGGGTGATTTCCACCGTCACCTCATCGCCCGGAAGAATAGGGCCTACCCCCGACGGGGTGCCGGTCAGGAGCACATCTCCGGGTTCGAGCGTCAGGGCAGCCGAAACGTACTCCAGCAGAGCCGCGACCGGATACAACATGGTCGCGGTCGCCGCCCGTTGACGTTCCTTCTGGTTGACCAGGCAGCGCACTTCGAGCTGCGCCGGGTCGAGCCCCGTGACGACCCATGGCCCGATGGGGCAGAAAGTGTCGAAAGCCTTTGCCCAAGAGGGCTGCCCGTCTGCCCGCTGGATGTCCCGCGCGGTGACGTCGTTGGCGCACGTGTAGCCGAACACGTACGACAGGGCTTCCGCAGCGCGGACGTTACAGGCCTTGCGGCCGATGACTACGGCCAGTTCGGCTTCGTGGTGGACCTCGTTCGACTGCGCGGGATAGCGGATCTCCTCCCCGGGCCCGATCACCGCGGACGGCGGCTTGAAGAAGAGTCGTGGCGCCGGTGGGCTTTCGAGTCCCATCTCCGTGGTGTGGTCCGCGTAGTTCAGTCCCACGGCGATGATCTTCCCCGGCTTGACGGGAGCGAGCAGCCGGACCTCGCCGACAGCGACGCTCTGGCCGGTGGGCTGTGCCGGAAGGAGGAGCGGGTCGTCGCCCAGCACCTCCACCACCTCACCCCCCGAGGTGTCCCGGACCCGTCCGTGATGGGTGCGCCCCTGCCACTCGAACCTCGTGAGTCGCTGCGTTCCGCCCCTTGCGCTCATGTCTCGCACCGTACCCCGCCCCCTCATGACGCATCCGTCCAGAGAAGGAAGACGCGTACGGGCCCGGACCGGGCGGAACCCGGACCGGCCCCGGGCCCGGCCCGGCCGGAGGGCCGGGGCGGGGCGGTCACATGTGGACGGGCGTCGCGCCCTGGTTCTGGTCGGGGATGCCGCGCCGGTAGAGGAGCGCGGAGATGACCGTGCCCGCCGCGAAGAATCCGGCCGCCCACCAGTACGTGACGCGGTAGCTCTCCAGGGCGGCGTGAGCCAGGACCGAGGAGTCGTTCCGGTCCCGGGTGGACAGGTAGTCGTCGAGCGTGTCGGCCGCCAGGGTGTTGAGCAGGGCGATGCTGATCGAGCCGCCGATCTGCTGCATGATGTTGACCGCCGCGGAGGCCACGCCCGAGTCCTCGGCGGCGACGCCGAGGGTGGCGAGGTTCATGGTGGGCGCGAAGACCAGGCCGATGCCGACGCCGGTGACGAGCAGCGTGGGCATGATCTCGCTCGCGTACGAGCTGTCGAGGTCGAGCACGGTCATCCAGGCCAGGCCCACGGCGGCGATGCCCATGCCGGTCGGCACCAGCAGCTTGGGGCCCACGAGCCGCATGAGCACGCTGGTGGCGATCGCCGCGGTGACCATCAGCGTGCCGATCAGCGGCAGGAAGGCGAGTCCGGTCTCGACCGGCGTGTACCCCAGCGACTGCTGGAGGTAGTAGGTGAGGAACAGGAAGACGGCGAACAGGCCACCGCCGCCGATGAGGATCATGAGGAAGGACGCCCCGCGGTCGCGGTCGAGCAGGACGCGCAGCGGCAGCAGCGGGCGCTCGGCGCGGGCCTGCGACCAGGTGAAGGCGCCGAGCAGCAGGGGCGCGGCGGTCAGGCAGCCCCAGGTGCCGGGCGAGTCCCAGCCGTGGGTGTCGGCGTTGGAGAAGCCGAAGACCACGCAGAACAGGCCGGCGGAGGCCAGCAGGGTGCCGGGGAGGTCGAGGGTGGCGGAGCGGTCGCGCTCGGTGGTCCGCAGCAGGAGAAGGGCGCCGACGATGGCGATCGCGGCGAAGAGCAGGTTGACGTAGAGCGTCCAGCGCCAGTTCAGGTGCTCGGTCAGCACGCCGCCGAGCAGCAGTCCGACGGCGCCGCCCGCGCCCGCGATGGCCCCGTAGACGCCGAACGCCCTGGCCCGTTCGCGGCCCTCGGTGAAGGTCGTGACCAGCAGGGACAGTGCGGCCGGGGCGAGCAGTGCGCCGAACAGGCCCTGCGCGGCACGGGCGATGATCAGCATCTCGAAGCCGTTGGCGGCGCCGCCGAGGGCCGACGCCCCCGCGAAGCCGAACAGGCCCACCACGAAGGTGATCTTTCGGCCGAACAGGTCGGCGATCCGGCCGCCGAGCAGCAGCAGGCTGCCGAAGGCGAGGGAGTACGCCGTCACCACCCACTGCCGGCCGCTGTCGGAGAAGCCCAGGTCCCGCTGGGCGGACGGCAGCGCGATATTCACGATGGTCGCGTCGAGCACGACCGTGAGCTGGGCTACGCCGATGACCGCCAGAACCCACCAGCGGTACTGCGGCGTGGTCTCGGCCGCCGGGGCGGCGGCCTGGTCGACGGTGCCGGCGGGCGGGTCGGCGGAGGCACTGGCCATGATTCGGGCTCCAGAGGGTGAGTGGGGGTGCCGCCTCGGGTCGGCCGCGCCACCGCGCCGATGGTGCGCTGGACGACCGCGACGGCCTGACGGTGCCGGTCGCCAACGGCGGACGTCCGGGCGACGCGCCCGGCGACGCCCGTTCCTTTCATAGTACGAAACCGTTTCGTACCGCGACACGATAGCCACCAGCCCGCTGGAATGCAACCGTCCGCCCACGGTGCGTGAGCAACCCACCCCTGGCCTCGGTCTCCGCAGTCCCGCCGCCCGCCGGGACGGTGCCGTGCGCACCGGCCCGGCGGGCGGCGGGTGCGGGCTCCGGGGCCCGCCCTTCGACAGCGGCGCGCCCGGACCGGCCGCCCCGGCTCCGGGCCCGTACGGCCGACCACCCGTACGGGTCGGTCCGACCGCCGACCGGTCCGTACGCCCCCCGTGCCGACGGGTCCGGGGCCGGCCCCCTCTCCGGTCCCGGGCCACGTCGGCCGCCCGACCAGGATTCCGCCCGGATCCGCCTGGGAAAAGACGCGCGAAAGGGGCGCGCGGCGGTGCCCCTGGCCCGCCGCGCGCCCCTCGCTCCCGGCAGCGCGCCGCCCGCTCGGCGGCGCGCCCCCTCGCTATCCGTGCACCGGCAGCCGCGCCCCGCCCACCACCGCCTGCGCGCGTGCGGCCAGCGCGCGCCGGTCGTCCGCGCCGCGCGCCGCGAGCACCGGCTCGTGCACGGTCACCCGCACCGTCAGCCCGTCGGCGCCCAGCACCCGGCGCAGCGAGCTGGCGAAGCCGTCCTCCCCGACGAACGCGGCCACCGTCGAGGCGGTCCCGTGCTGGTAGTAGCCGAGGGTCACCGGGCGTACGGGCGCGCCCGCGTCGAGCGCGGCCTGGAAGGCGGCCCGGCGGAAGCGGCCCGCGGCGCCGGAGCACCAGGTGACGCCCTGCGGGAAGACCGCCACCGACTGGCCCGCGCGCAGGCGCGCGGACAGCTCGGCGACCGTCTCCGGCAGGCCGCGCAGCCGGTCCCGGTCGATGAACAGCGTCCCGGCCCGCCGCGTCAGCCGGCCCACGACCGGCCAGCCGGCCACCTCCCGTTTGGCGAGCATGGTGACCGGTTCGACGGCCAGCAGCGCGACGATGTCGAGCCAGGAGATGTGGTTGGCGACGACCAGGGTGCCGGGCCCGGCAGAGTCCCGCCCGTCGGGGGCCCACCCGGCAGGAGTCCGCCCGGCAGGGTCCCGTGGGGCCGTGCCGCCGCGCGCGTCGGCCCGTACGGCAGGCCACGCCTCCGCCCGTACCTCGGGCCGGGCACCGGGGTGCGCCTGCGCCCGGGCACCGGGACGTACGTCCGGCCACACGCCCGGCCGTACGTCCTGACCGGCCCGCGGCGCGGCCTCCAGCCGTACGCCCACCGCGTCGAGCAGCGCCCGCGCGTGCGCGCGCAGAGCCTCCGGCTCGGCGATGCGGTCGCCGCTGGCGAAGGCGCGGGCCACGGCCCGGCCGAAGGCCGCCGACCGGCGCAGCGCCGCACCGGCCGGCACGCGCGCGGCGGCGTGCGCCACGCAGCGCGCGGGCGTGCACGGCGACCACACGGCCCACGCGTTCACCGGGTGGCCCCCAGGAAGTACCGACGGTAACGCTCGTTCATCCGCTCGGTGTCCAGCAGCACGAAGAAGTCGGCGTCGCCGAAGGCCCGGTCGTGCTGCGGCGACCCGCACACCCACGCGCCCACCCGCAGGTAGCCGCGCAGCAGCGGCGGCAGCGACGCGTAGCTCGGCTCGCCGTCCAGCGGCCGGGCGGGTATCCACGGGTCGTGCGGGTGCACCCGCATGTCGGCCGGGGCGGCGTGCCGGGCGGCGGCCAGCAGCCAGGCGTTCGCCGCGGCCTGGCCGCCGTCGGTCAGCGGCACGGACGCGCAGCCGGCCAGGTAGCGGTGGCCGGACAGCAGGACGTAGCGGGCGAGCCCGGCCCACATGAGATTGATCACGGCGCCGGAGCGGTGGTCGGGGTGCACGCAGGCGCGGCCGGCCTCGACCATGGAGGAGCGCACGTACGCGGGCAGGCCGCGCAGGTCGAACTCGGTGTCGGAGTAGAGCCGGTCGCTGCGCCCGGGCGGCAGCAGCCGGTACGTGCCGACGACCTCGCCGGTGGTCGTGTCCGTGACGATCAGGTGGTCCATGATCTCGTCGAACTCGTCGGTGTCCAGACCGGCGTCCGACGGGCGCAGCCGGGCCCCCTTCTCCTCGCCGAACACCCGGTAGCGCAGCCGCTGGGCGGCCCGGATCTGTTCGGGCGTGTCCGCGATGGACGTCTCGTAGGAGGTGCTGGTGGAGGCTGCCGGTACCGCGGACGTCGAGGGCGTGGCCATTCGGTGTTCTCCGTTCGAGGGGGATCGGAGCACCGGCTGAACGGCAGGGGAACCGCGCGCCGTCCGCCGTGCGAACCCTCGGCAGTGTTGCGGCGGCGGCGAACGCGGCAGTGTCCGCACGGTGATTCCCGGGCTTCCGGATGATGACGAAAGCCCGCCGCCCGGTCGCCCGGTGTATCCCGTATCCCGTATCCCGTATCCCGTATCCCGTGTCCGGGGCCGGGGCCGTCACGGAATCGGGGCCGGGGCCGGGGCCGTCCCGGGGCTCTCCCGGGACCGGCGCGGTCCGGTCAAGGGCCGGCAAAGGGCCGGTAAGGTTCGCGGCATGCGCGGGTTCTGCGCATGCTGAACCCGCGTTTTGTCGGGATCGGACAACATGGTCCCCGGGCGGGTTGATGCGGGAAAGAGCCGGATAGGGTGAGCTGCCATGAGCGTGTATGAGACGGTCATCGTCGGGACCGATGGGTCCGCGTCCTCCTTCACGGCGGTGGATCGCGCCGCCGCCGTGGCGGTGGCCTGCGGCGCCAAGCTGGTGATCCTGTGCGCCTACCGGCCGCTGGGCAAGCACGAGAGCAACGTGGCGCAGGACAAGCTGGGCGAGGAGGTGGCCTACCAGGTGGTGGGCTCCGCGCCCGCCGAGGACACGCTGCGGGACGCGCAGGAGCGGGCCGTGCTCTCCGGGGCGCGGGACGTGGAGACGCTGGCCATCGAGGGCGACGCGGTGCCCTCGCTGCTGAAGTGGGCCAAGAAGCGCTCCGCGGGCCTGATCGTGGTCGGCAACCGCGGGCTGAGCACGATCGCCGGCCGGATCCTGGGGTCGGTGCCCGCCGAGGTGGCCCGCAAGGCGGACGTGGACGTCCTGATCGTCCACACCACCTGACCCGCGGCCCCGCACCCGCCCGCACCGAGCTGACAGGGCCTGACAGCCGACGACCTGGTCTGGCAGGTACTGACACACCCCGACCCGACCAGATGCGACGAGCGTAACGAGGCGATCGTGGACCCGGACAAGCCGGAAATTCCCGAGGTGCCGGACACCGGCGTCGAAGAGGCCCTGCTCGGCGGCGAGCGGAAGTACACCCGGGTGCAGGTGGCCGAGCGGGCGGGCGTGCCGCTGGAGCGCGTGCACCGGCTGTGGCGCGCGCTGGGCTTCGCCGCGGCCGGCGACGACGACGTGGTGTTCACCGACGCCGACGTGGAAGCGGCCCGGATCGGCTGGGAGCTGGTCAGCTCGGGCCTGATCGACCAGGACCTGGACGCGGCGGTCACCCGCGCGCTCGGGCACTACCTCTCGCGGCTGGCCGAGTGGCAGATCCAGGTGGTGCAGGACTTCCTGCTCAAGCAGCTGGGCGACGGCAACCGGGGCGACGAGGAGGAGGTCGCCAAGCTGCTGGAGACCGCCCTGCCCGTCATCCTGGAGACCGCGCTGCCCACCATAGAGCGCCTCCAGACGTACGTGTGGCGGCGGCACCTGGCGGCCTTCGCCGACCGCGCGCTGGCGGTGGAGCTGACCCAGGCGGCCCAGGCCACCGACCCGGAGGACGCCGAACGCAGCCAGGTCATCGGCTTCGTGGACATGGTCGGCTACACGCGCCTGACCCGGCAGAGCGACGAGCACGAGCTGATCGCCATCCTCGAAGGCTTCGAGATGGCGGCCACCGACGCGGTCTCGGAGCACGGCGGCCGCATCGTGAAGATGATCGGCGACGAAGTCCTGTTCGCCGTGGACGACCCGGCGGCCGCCGCCGAGATCGCCTTCACCCTCGGCGAGCTGGCCGAGCAGGAGGGCAAGCTTCCCCAGCTGCGCGCCGGACTGGCCTACGGCCGCGTCCTGCACCGCCTGGGCGACGTGTACGGCGAGGTCGTCAACATCGCCGCCCGGCTCACCTCCGTCGCCCGTCCCGGCACCATCGTGGTCGACGCGGGCATGGCCGGCCAACTGCGCGGCGTGCCCGCGTACGACCTGCGGTCGCTGCGCCCGGCGTCGGTGCGCGGCTACAGCAAGCTGAAGTGCTACGCGCTGCGCCGGGCGGGCCAGGACGGCCGCGACCGCGAGGACCGCGACCGCCACCACCGCGACGGCCGCGGCTACCCGCCCTCGTCCTCGCGGTCGCCGGGGTCCTCGCGATCGTCCGGCTCGTCGCGCTCCTCCGGCTCCCCGGCCGCCGGGTCCCGCTCCTCCCACTCCCGGGGTCACCGGGGCCGCTGAACCCCGGCTCCCCGGTCGGCCGTGGCCAGGGTCCCCGGTCGGCCTCCGCCCGGAGCGGGTGCGGTGCGCGCCCGCGCGGGCTCAGCCTCCGGCCGGGGCCGGTTCGCTCCACGCCGCGCGGCTCGGGGCCGACAGCCGTACGTCCGCCACGCGGCCGAACTCCCACAGGCACACCGCCGTACGGTCCGCCGTCGCCCCCCGTACGGCCACGCCCAGCTGCCACAGGAACTCCGGCAGGTGCGGCGCGCCGTCCGACCACTGGCGGGCCAGGAACTCCTGGACGTCGCCGTCGTGCAGCAGCTCGGCCACGGACGGGCCGCACACGGCCAGCACGTCGCCCTGCTCGGTGTCCACGACGCCGTGCCGCAGCGCGGCGGAGGCGGCCTCGGGGGTACGCGCGGGCGGGGAGCCGCCGGGGGCCGCGGGGGCTGCCGGGGCTGCCGGGGTGAAGACCGTCTGCCAGGCGCCGCCGCGCAGCCGGGACACCGCGCACGGGCCGGTGCCGAACACCAGATGGCGACGGACGGGCATGTCGCCCATCGGGGACAGGACGGCGACGAAGTCGGTCGCCGCCGCGGCCGGGGCCGCGTTGCGGGAGCGGGCCAGGTGGGTCAGGGACTCGGCCGTGCCCTCCACCACCGTGTGCAGCAGCTCGCCCAGCAGCTCCTCGCCGCCGCCGTCGCGCAGCACCTCCTCCAGCGTCCTGGCCTGGCTGCCCAGCTGGGTGGCCAGGCTCAGGCAGGTCGTACGGGCGGCGAGCTGCGCCCACGCGCCCGCGGGATCGCCGGCCGCCACGACCGCGAGCGTGAACGGGCGGCGGAACCGGCCGTCGAAGCTGCGCAGCAGAAAGGCGTCCTTGCGGGGCACGGCCGCCCTGCGGTGCCGGGGGCCGCGCAGCGAGGCGGCGCGGATCAGGAATCCGCCCTGGTCGCCCGCGTCCACCTCGGTGTCCGGCACCGGGTCGAGCGCGGCCGGGATCTGCCCGGCCGCCGCGTCCGCCGGACCGGAGGGGCCGGCCGTGGCCAGCGGCGGCATGGCGCCGGGCGGGGCCGGGCTCGGCTCGGGCGCGCTCCGCAGCCGCGCCAGCTCCGCGAGGGCCGCGTCGCGCTCCCGCCGGGCGTCCGCCAGCTCCCGCTCCAGGTCCAGTTGGAACTGCTTGAGCTGGGCGAACTGCCGGTCCAGCTCGGCCTGATAGGCCGCCCGGTCGGGCGCGCCCCCGGCCGCGGCCGCCGTCACGGCGCGCAGCCGCTGCTGAAGCCCGGTGATCTCCGCCCGGAACCGGTTGTTCTCCTGGGCCAGGTGGGCGTTCTGCGCGTGCAGCCGCCTGCCGTCCGCGGTCAGCTCGGCGATCCGCCGCGCGAGCAGGACGGCGAGGGCGAAGAGCAGAACGGCGAGCAGCGCGCAGCCGAGGGCGATCCACTGGGTGACGGTCATCGGGGTCTCTCCGCGCGGTTGGGGCGGTCGGGGGGTTCGGGGCGGTCGGCGGCGCCGGAACGGGCCGGTGCGGGTCCGCCGGGGCCGGTGCCGGTGGGTTCGGGGCGTACGAGGTCGGCGGCGGGGGCGCGGGGCCGGGCGGGGGCTGCGGGGCTGCCCGGGCCCGCCGCACCGGCGGTGCGCGCGCCGCCGTCCGGGCGTACGGTCCTGTCGGCGGGTACGGCCCAGTCGGGGCGTACGGCGCTGTCGGGGCCGGAAGGGTCCGCCGGAGGTACGGGCGCCGTCCGGGTCACGGGGCTGCCCGGGCCCGCCGGGCCGCCGGAGCGCACGCCGCCGTCCGGGCGTGCGGCCCTGTCGGCGCGTACGGCGCTGTCCGGGCCGCCGGGACCAGCCGCGGCCGCGGGGCCCGGCGGGCGTACGGACCGGGAGCGGGCCCGGGGCACCGGTGTCGCCGCCGTGGCCAGGCCCGCCGCCGCCTCGGAGGCCGGGCGCGCGCAGGCGTGCACCACCAGGCGGTCCCACAGGACGCGCCCCGCAGCCGCCAGGGGCTCGCCCGGGCGCGGCAGTTCCAGCGCCGGGCCCGCGGCCAGGCGCGGGACGGCCAGCGGGTCGGGCCAGGCGCGGCGGTCCGCCTCGTCCCGCAGCGTCAGGCGCAGGGACGTGAGCGCCCCGCGCAGCCGGTCGGCGGTCAGCTCGGCGGGCAGCGCCGGGTCGCCCCACCGCTCGGCCACCAGGCGCGCGCACTCCTCGCCGCCCGAGCCGTGCGGGCCGAGGTCCACCGGCAGCACCGCCCGGCCCGGCCAGTCCCGGCCGAGCAGGGCCCGGAGCGTGTCGACGCACCAGGCGCGCAGGTTGCCGGGGTGGAACCAGCCCTCTCCGGCCCGCGAGACCACGACCACGACCGTGCCGGGCAGTCCGGCGGCGTCCCGGGCCCGGCCCGCGGCGCGCCGGAAGCCGTCGGCGTCCGCGCCTGAGGGATCGGCGGCCATGGCCGCGTACGCCGCGTGCTCGACGGCCAGCAGCACCCGGCTCGCGCCGGTGAGCGGGGCGTCCGGACCGGGGTCGAGCAGGGTCACGGGCGGCCGGGCCGACGGCGGCGCGGAGGGTGCGAAGGCGCGGCCGAGAACCCCGCGCAGCAGGCGCGCGGCCTGCTGAGACGACGCCGCCACCGGCACCACGGCGAGCCGCAGCGGCCAGGGCGGCGGGGTGTCTGCCACCGCGTCGGCGTCGGCGAGCAGGCCGGGAGCGAGCCCGGCCGCCCGCCCGGCGGGAAGGTCCGCCAGCACCCGGGCCGTGGGCCGCCAACGCCGCACCCGAGCCGCGGCGGGCGGCTCCACGGACGGGTCACCCGGCCCGCCACCGGCCCGCGCCACCGGTCCGTCCTGCTCGCCCGGCACGCCGCCCCCGTACGGCCCGCCCCGCGCGTCCGGCGCGGCCTGCCGATCTGGCCGGGCCCCCGCACCGCCTGGCGCCTCCGGCCCGGCCTGCGCC
>NZ_JAVSCF010000058.1:0-26788 GCF_031932565.1 Streptomyces sp. B1866 | reverse complement strand
GGCCTCGGGCCCCACGGCGCGCGCGGGGCGTCGGCCCGCCGCCGAACGCCGGGCCGCCGGCGGCCCGCACGGGTCCGGGGCTCCGGGGCGCCGCCTCACACGCCGTACGGGCGAAGCCTCGCGCGGGTGCGGCCTCGCGGACCGCACCCGCGCGGAGCCCGGTCAGCCCTCGGCCTTGGCCTGGCCCTCCGCCTCGTCGCCACCGGCCTCGGCGGCCGGCGCGGCCTCGGCACCGGACTCGCCCTCGGCCGACGCCTCGGCCTCGCCGTCCTCAGCGGCCTCGTCCTCGTCCTCGTTCAGGTCCACGACCTCGCCCTTGTCGTCCAGGACCCGCGCGGCCTCGACCACGGTGGCCAGGGCCTTGCCGCGGGCGACCTCGCCGACGAGGACCGGCACCTGGCCGCCCTCGACCACGGCCTGCGCGAACTGGTCGGGGGACATGCCCGAGGACTGGGCGCGGCGCATGAGGTGCTCGGTCAGCTCCTCCTGGCCGACCGACAGCTTCTCCTTGCTGACAAGCTCGTCAAGGACGAACTGGGTCTTGATGCCCTTCTCGGCCTGCTCCTTCAGCTCGGCCTCGAACTCCTCGGCGGTCTTGCCCTGCATCTCCAGGTAGGCGTCCAGGGTCAGGCCCATCTGGCCGAGCTGGTGGTGCTCCAGGTTGTGCTTGCGGGTCTGGATCTCCTCCGCCAGCAGCTTCTCCGGGATCGGCACCTCGACCAGCTCGAGCAGCGCCTCCAGCACCTTCTCCTGGGCCTGCGTGACCTGGCCGTACTTCTTGTTCTGCACCAGCCGCTCGCGGGCGTCGGCCCGCAGCTCCTCCAGCGTGTCGAACTCGCTGGCCAGCTGCGCGAAGTCGTCGTCCAGCGCGGGCAGCTCCCGGGACTTCACCTCGGTGACCTTGACGGTGACCTCGGACTCCCGGCCCTTGGCCGAGCCGCCCTTCAGCTCCGAGGTGAAGGTCGCGGTGCCGCCGGCCTCCAGACCGGTGACGGCCTCGTCGATGCCCTCCAGCAGCTCACCGGAGCCGATCGTGTAGTTGACGCCCGTGGCGACCCCGTCCTCCAGCACCTCGCCGTCGACCCGGGCCTCCAGGTCGAGCGTGACCACGTCGCCCTCGGCGGCGGCCCGCTCGACGGCGGTCGTGGTGGCGAACCGGTCCCGCAGCCGCTCGACCGAGGTGTCGACCTCCTCGTCGGTGACCTCCAGGGAGTCGACGGTGACCTCGATGCCCGAGTAGTCCGGGATCTCCAGGGCCGGGCGGACGTCGACCTCGGCGGTGAAGGCCAGCAGCTCGTTGTCCTTCAGCTCGGTGATGTCCACGTCCGGCTGGCCCAGAGGGTTGATGTCGCCCTCCTTGACCGCGTCGGTGTAGAACTTCGGAAGCGCGTCGTTGACCGCCTCCTCCAGCACCACGCCCCGGCCGAACCGCTGGTCGATCACGCGGGCCGGGACCTTGCCCTTGCGGAAGCCCGGCACCGTGACCTGCTTGTTGATCTTCTTGTACGCCGCGTCGAGGCTGGGCTTGAGCTCCTCGAAGGGCACCTCGACAGTGAGCCGAACCCGGGTCGGGTTCAGGGTCTCCACGGCGCTCTTCACGGTCGGTCTCCTTGGGGCTGGCGAGGGTGACGTCTTGCGTTCTATGTTCGGTTTGCGGTCGGTGGCCCGCGGATCGGGACTCGCGTCTGGGGTGGTCTCGTCCTCGGGGTCGCGGTGCGGCGCCGCGGCCGGCGGGCCGCGGGCGGTCGCGCCTGGTATGCGGGCACAGGCGCAGAGCTTGCATAGTAACCGTTGGCCGGAGGGGGCCCACAAGGTGATCATGCCGATCGTGACGGTCGGGGTGGCCGGATTCGAACCGACGACCTTCCGCTCCCAAAGCGGACGCGCTACCAAGCTGCGCCACACCCCGTTAGATGCGACACGTAGGGTACATGCCCGGAGGCGCACCGGCTGCACAATTCTCCGCCCGATGGCATGCCGCCAGCCGCTCCGACGGCTCCCACGGGCGGTTCCGACGGCTCCCGGCGACCGCTCCGACGGCCCGACGGCCGCCACGGCGGCCCCGCGCCGCCGACCGACCGCGGGGACCGGCGCGGACCGGCCCGCCGGGACCGCCGCGGACCGGCGCCGAGGCGGGCGTGCGGGAGGCGCCCGGGACCCGCTACGATGCACTGCGTGCCACCCGTGCGGCGATCCTGGCCGCCGAGGCCGGACCACCGGCTGAGGGCGACCGGGACCACCGGTGCGGGTGGGCGGCACGCGCGGGCGTAGCTCAATGGTAGAGCCCCAGTCTTCCAAACTGGCTACGCGGGTTCGATTCCCGTCGCCCGCTCCACACGATCCGGGCCCAGGTCAGCGGCGTGTTCCCGCTCCCTGGGCCCGAGTCGTCCCGCAGGCCGGATCAGCCGCCCGTGCCCCCCGCGTGCCCCTCCCGGCCGGAACCGCGCTTCAGCGCCTGCACGATCATGGTGTCGATCGCGTCGGCGATCTCCCGCTCACGCTCCCGGTTGGCGTGCTGGTAGATCAGCGCGGCACGGGCCGAACTGTGGCCGAGACGCGTCATCAGCTCGCGCGTGCTGGCACTGGTGTGGGACGCCAGCGTGTTCCCGGTGTGCCGCAGGTCGTGGAAGCGCAGCCCCTTGACGCCCGCGTCGGCACACGCCCTGTGCCACAGGCGGTTGAAGTGGTTGCGGCGCGGAGTGGCCTTCTTGGCCCCGACGAAGACACGGCCGTCGGCGCCCTTCTCGGCGAACAGGTCCAGGTGGGTGCGCACCACGGGCAGGACGGAGGCCGGGACGGCGACCGTCCGCTTGCCCGCCTCGCTCTTGGGCGCCTTGTAGACCCGCTGCCCGTTCGTCAGCTCGGAGACCGCGCCCCGGACCCGGATCAACCCCTAGTCGGCGTCCACGTCCTGGCGGCGCAGCGCCACCAGTTCGCCCCAGCGCAGGCCGCAGAAGGCCGCGAGGAGGACGAGCGCGCGATAGCGGGGCTGGATGGCCTCGGCGATGGCGAACGCCTCGGGAATGGCCGCCGTGGGCCGTTCGGGGGTGGTGACCGTGCCGCCGTTCCTGATCTGGCACGGGTTGCGGCGTATCAGCTCGTCGGCGACGGCGGTGCCCATGACGGTGCGCAGCAGCGCGTACGCCTTGGCGACGGTGGACGGGCCCGTGCCCGCGTCCAGCCGTTCCCGCCGCCAGGTGCGCACGGCGGCCGGGGTGATGTCCGCGACGGCCTTTCGGCCGAAGGTCGGCATCAGGTGCAGCCGCAGCAGCGAGGCGTACAGCTCGGCCGTACGGGGCGCGAGCGGCCGTTCTTTCACCCATGCGGACGCGTAGCTCTCGAAGGGGACCTTGGCGGCGTCGGGGTCGCGCCAGTCGCCCCGGCCCAGCTCGGACTGCACCCCGGCAAGCCAGTCGTCCGCCTCCCGCTTGGTGCGGAAGGTGGTGGGCGCGGGCCGGTCGAGCCCGTCCGGGCCCCGGTAGCGGGCCTGGTAGCGGCCGGATGGCAGCTTGCGCACGCGGCCGAACTGACGGCGTTGGGACATCAGGCCACCGCCCTCAGGGCCGTACCGCCACGGCTCGGCCGCACCGTGTTGGCGGCGATGTACGCGCGCACGGCACTTTCCGGGATGCGGACGTGCCTGCCCACCTTCACGTATGTGATGCGGCGCTCCTCGATCAGGCGCCGGGGGAAGCGCTCGGTTGTGCCAAGGAGTTCGGCGACCTGGGCGACGGACAGGTACCGGTCGTTCATGCGGTGGGTTCTCCTTCCGTGCCGGGAGCGGGGGTGAGGGCCGCCGCGAGCCATTCCTCAGCGCGGGCCAGACCGGTTCCGGCGAAGGACCAGTGCGCGAGGACGAGGGTCGTCTCATCGGCGGGCGGCTGGTCGCCGTGCGCGGTCGCGGCCTGCTCGCGGCGCCAGGCGGCGCGGGCCGAGCGGAGGGCGCCGAGGGTGGTGGAGTAGCGGCGGGTCTTGGTGGAGAAGTGGCCGCGGAAGCCGAGCATGTGGGCCCAGGCGCGCAGCCGGAGTTCTGCCAGCTCCGGACGGGCGCCGAGGAACCAGGCGGTACGGATCAGGCGGCGGGCATGGTCGCTCAGCCGCATGCGGGCCAGCTCGGCGAGGAACTTCAGCGGCCGGTCGAGGGTGCCGGTGGCCGCCTCGGCACCCTTGGTGGCGTACTTGGCGATGTAGGCGGCGACCGCGCGTTCGGTCAGCTCGGCGTCCCCGGCGAAGTCGGCTGTGCGTACGGGCCGCACGTCGAGCTGACGGCCGAAGGCGAAGGCGTGGGCGCGGCCGTCGATGACCGGGCCGGGCACGTCGGCGGCGGTGGCGGCGGCCCGGATGGCGTCGGCGAGCAGGTCGGCGGTGGCCCAGGCCGGGGGCGGGGTGGCGCCGCCGTCCGGGCCGTCGAGGCGGATCACGGCGTGGAAGTGGACGGCCCCGCGCTTCTGGTACTCGGCGACCTTGGCGAAGGAGACCCGCGCGTGGTGGCGGAAAGCGCGCTGCGTGAGCCCGGCGCGCTTGGCGACCTCCCGGCGCAGGTAGATCGAGAAGCGGGCCCAGATCTTCGAGGCGTACGCGTTCCACAGGACGGCCGCCTGGTAGTCGTAACGGTCCGGGTCCAGCGGGGTACCCAGCTCCGGCGCGTGTTCGGCGTGTCGTGTGCCGCAGCGGCAGCGGCCGGAGGCGGGGCGGTTGTGGACCGGCCCGAAGCTCGGGGCGGTGAAGGTGGCGAACACGCGCGGGTGGGCGGCGACGCGTTCCGGGGTGCCCTTGCCGCCGCGAAGCCCGGCGGTGATCAGGTGGAAGGTGTCACGGCGGTAGGTCTCGGCGCAGGCCGGGCAGCGGGTGGCGCGGCGGTTGTTGCAGCGGACCAGGAGGTGACCGGCCGGGAGAGCGGCCGAGTCCAGGTGATGCAGGGCCGGGCCTATCTCGCCGGTGGCGGGGTCGACGGCGTGTTCCGTGCGGTGGCCGTCGAGGCGGATCGGGGTGGTGCATCCGCCGAGGCCGCGAAGCTGCCGGACGAGGGCGGGCATGGTGCCGAGACCGGCGAGGAACGCCAGGTCCGCGACGGGCGGCGGGGTGGTGACGGGCAAGGAGGAGAATCCTTTCTGCAAGGGGGGCGGCGGCTCAGTGGCGGGTGAAGGCGGCGGTAGCCGCGTCGGCGATCAGGGCGCGCAGGTCCGAGGTGGCCCCGGTGCCGTGGCAGGCCGGGCAGGCGACGCGGACGGTCGCGCGGGTGCCGTCGGGGTGGCGGGCCCCGGTGGTGACGGCGGCGCGGGCGAAGCCGAGGCACTGGACGCAGGGCGGCACCACGGCAGGGGCGGGCGCAGGCATGATGGGGCTTCCTTTCGATTGCGGTCGGAAGGGGCCGGGCCGCGCGGGTGGCGGCGATGCTTGGCGGCTTGTGCGCCACCCGGCGGCCGGTCCGGGTTACTTGTCGGTGCCGTTGACGACCTCGACGCCGGAGCGGGTGCCGGAGTCGATCACGGGCGCGAGGCGGGTGTCCGCGAGGTAGAAGCCGCCCAGAAGGAGGACCAGGAGCAGCCAGGCGGGTACGCGGGTGAGCTTCAGCCCGAAGTAGCCGAGGACGGCGAGCAGGGCGATGAGCGGCAGGTGGACGGTCATGGCGCGGATTCCTCCAGGAGGGGCGGGTCAGGTGGCACGGCAGCGGTGGGTACGGGCGGCGAGGACGGCGGCGGGGCGGGTGGCGTAGTCCGAGGACCAGCCGCAGTTCTCGGCGGTGCACACGGCGGCGTGGCGGGTGCGGCCGTACTGGTCGCGGCGGGTGCCGATCTGGACGGGGCCGATGCGGGAGACGGAGTGGAAGTGGTCGCGGCGGGGCATGGGCGGATCTCCTTCCGGACGGTCAGGTGAGGCGGGCGGCGATGGCGTCGGCGAGCGGCGCGGGGACGCCGAGGCGCGCGCGGAGGGTGGCGGGGTCGATGGGGGCGCCGGTCGCGGCGCGGTGGGCGTCGGCGACTTTCCGGGCGTGGTCGAGCAGGGCGGCCGGTACGGGCGGCCCGGCCAGGACCGCCGGCGGCTGGGCCGGAGGCGAGGACCCGGCCGGGGCGGGCGAGCCGTCCGGCGCGGGCGGAGAGTCAGGCGCGGCGGGTGCGGGCGCCGGGGCGTGGACCAGGAGCGTCCCGCCGAGGAAGGCCAGGGCGGGCCACCCGGCGACGAGGACGCGCAGCCAGGCGGGCACGTGGTGCGGGTCCATCAGCCCGGCCGTGGCGACGTTGGCGCCGAGCGACGCGGCCAGGGCGACGGCGAACCAGAGCCAGGCGGCCCGTACGGGACCTTCGGCAGCGCGGAGGCTGCGCAGCCGACGCCAGGCGGCGACCAGCAGCAGATCGACGCTGACCGGGTAGGCCCACGCCTTCCAGCCGCGTTGCCCGGCCGCCTCGGCGATGTCGTGCAGGTGGGCGAAGGACAGGGCACCGGCGATCACGGCTTGCACCGTGAGGGCGTCGGGCCGGGGAAGGGCGCGCACGGTCGGGTCTCCTCAGCGGGTGGTGGGCGCCGGGCGGGGTGGGGACGGCCCGCCCGGCACCGGGGGTCATCGGGCGTCGGCGGTGTCGTCGTCCGCCACGGCGGCGGCGTACGTCAGCAGGGCCGTGAGGTAGTCGGCGGTGGCAGCGGCCAGCGCACGGGCGAAGGCCAGGTGATCGGCGACCGGCAGGGAGTCGAAGGCGGTGATGGCCAGGGAGTGGTCCGAGCCGTCGAGCTGGAGGATCGGGGCGCGTGTGGTGCCGTAGACGTGGAGCCGTACGGACGTGGCGCGGGTGGCGTAGAAGCCCAGGGAGGCGGTCAAGGCGGCCGTTCCTTCCGGTGTTCAGGCATGGGTGGGGTAGGGACCTGGCGCGGAGACGGCCGCGCCGACCGTTGGGGGTTGGGAGGGATCAGGCCGCGAGCGGCGGCTGTTCGGCGGCGGGCCCGGGGACCGGGACCGGGCCGGGCAGCGCGGGCCGGAACGGGGCCAGCTCGGGCAGGCCCGGCGTGCGGTGCGCGTGGGCGTTGCAGGCGCTCACGGCCTGCCGCAGCGAGGTGAAGGGCGTACGGGTGCGGACCCAGCCCCCGGAGGAGTCGCCGACGATGGCCATGCCGGGCCGGTCGGTGGGGATCATGGTCGCGGCCAGCACGGCGTCCGGGGAGATGTCGGCGAAGGCCATCTTGGCCGACGCCTCGTCGTTGACCCGGTGGGCGACGCGGCCGGTCAACTGGGCGCGGAGCATGGTGATCCCGTCGCCCAGCTCGGAGCCGAAGCGCTGGCCGCAGATCTCGACGTAGATGCCTGCCGCCCGGCCGAGCTGCACCAGCCGGACCAGGGACGTGACGATGCGCTCGCGGCGCTTCTTCTCCGCCGCGTTGGCGAACAGCGCCAGCTCGGCCACCTCGTCGATCAGCAGCACGACCGGCACCGGCCGCAGGTGCTCCGGCAGGCCCCAGATGTCGGCGGTGATCTCCGCGTCCGGGATGTCGGCGCTGAGGCGCTGCTCGCGCCGGATGACCAGGTACGTGTCGGCCATCATGGCGACGAGCGTTTCCAGCAGCTCGGCAGCGGCGTCGGCGTTGTCGGCCAGGGCCGAGAAGCGGCGGGCCAGCGGCGCCAGCTCGACGCCCTGCTTGCAGTCGATCCCGACCAGGGCGACGTGTTGCCGGGCCAGCTCGGCGACCAGGCGGCGCTGGTACACCGACTTCCCCGACTGGGTGGCGCCCAGGTTCAGGGAGTGCGGCACCTGCCGGTAGTCGCGGAAGTGGACCGATCCGTCCTCGCACAGCGAGACCGGTATGCGCAGGCCCTCCGCCCTGGCGCCCGCGGGCATCTGGACGCGCCTGAGCACGTCGTAGCCCGTCATGCGCAGTTCCACGACCCCGGCCTTGACCTCCCGTGAGGTCACGCCGTGCATGCGGAAGGAGTGCCGGAGGCGGTCGGTGGCCGCCGCCACGTCGAACGCGTCCTGTCCCGGGCGCAGCCGCAGCCGTAGGACCAGGCCGGTCCGGGTCGGGCGCAGAGCGGCCAGGCGCGGGGGCCGGTCGGGGGGTATGTCGGTACGGGTGACGCGGGCCAGCAGGAGCCGGGCCCGGGACGGCGGGACGGCCAGGCCGCAGGCGTCCATGACGGAGGCGTACGCCAGCCGTACGCGCACCATGGCGTACGGGGCGCCGATAGCCAGCCAGTACCAGGCCGGGCGTTGCCACCGGAGCACGGCGGCCCCGGTGACGACGGCCGGTACCAGTACCAGGAGGAGTGCTCCCGACACGGGCGTCAGCCCCTCGTGTCGGCGGTGAACGAGGCCAGGGGCGTGACGGCGACCGCCCGGAAGGCGATGCCCCACCGCTTCTGGCCGTTGAACTCGTTCTCCCAGGTCCGGGCCTTGAGGCCGGTCACCGCGACGGGCATGCCCAGGTGCAGGCCCTCCGGGATGCCGGTCGCGGGCACGGACACGGTGAACAGCTCGGCCTCGCCCTCGTCGGCGACGGTCAGGCCGAGGGTCATCATCTCGGCCCCGGTCTCGCGGTCCACCGCGATTTCGCCGGTCTGCCGGTTGGCGACCTTCTTCGTGGGCGCGACCGCGACGAACGTGACTGCGGTCGAAGTGTCGATCTTGAACGACGGCATGACGAGTACAGCTCTCCCTTGCGCTGCGACCCCGCGACCGGGGTTCGCAATTGGTGACAAAGCACTACGCAACGGGAGGTTGACCCCGTACGGGTCGGGCGCGATACGCTGCCAGAGCGTTGATGCCAAAAACGCACCCGGCCTGAGTGGGCTGCCTCCCGCTCAGGCCACACATGTTTCTGTGGCCCTTCTCGCTCACGCGCCGGTTCAGGTCTGCCTTCCTGTCCCGGCGCGTTCGCATGTCGGCTCCCAACTCCGCTGGAGGCGGAGGGGCCTGCCGACGCTCACCACAGTAACCCGTACTCAAAGTTCCGTCTAGTACTTTAAGTGCCAACCCGTACTTGAAGTACGCCCAGCTCGGTCGCGAGCGCGCGAAGGTCGTCCAGCGGCGGCTGGCTCATGGTCAGCAGATCGGACACGAGCTGCTTGACCTGAGGCATGGCACCGACGATCTCCGGAGACTTGCGCCGAGCCTCCCNAGGCATGGCACCGACGATCTCCGGAGACTTGCGCCGAGCCTCCCGAAGGCTCGCCACGGCGGGGGCGATCTGGCGACGCTGGGCGTGCGCGCGGGCCACGTCCAGGTGGAACCGGGACTGCCGCTCGGCGGACAGTCCCGAGGCGTCGACCCGCCCGGCGGTCCGGAGGGCAACTCCCGCGTCGCCGAGGTCGACGGCGACGGCGATCTCGTGCAGGTCCACGTTCGTCGGGCCGAACTCGGTGTTGTAGTCGTTGCGCCCCTCGCCGACCTGCTCCGCCAGCTCCCGGGCGAGCCCGATGTGCTCGTACGCCTCCTCGGCCCGGTTGGCACGCGCGGCGGCGACCGCCCGTTGCAGGGTCAGGGCACCGCGAAGCGCTTGCGCTTGCACGTCGCCGGTCTCCGCCATGAGCCGCAGTGCGTCGGCGGCGCTGCCGGAGACGCGGGCCGCCTGGTCGTAGTGCCGGGCGCCGAGGAAGACGATCGACAGCCGGAACTCGCCGGCCGCCATCAGCAGCGGGTCGTCAGCCCGCTCGGCGGCGACCACGGCCCGGTCCACGGCGATCCACGCCGCCTCGGGCTCCCCCATGTTCGCCAGCGCCGCACTGCACGTGTGGTACATGGCCGCCATCAGCCGGAACAGCTCGGGCCGCTCCTCCTCGGGCGCCGCCCGGGTGGCCGCCTCCAGTCGCGGGACGAGGTCTTCCAGCAGCTCGGCCAGGTCCGCGTAGTTGCCCTCATGGGCCAGCGACCACGCCCGGTCAACCTGGGCGCGCAGCTCGGGCACGTCCGGCGGCTGGTGGTGCCCGAGGACGGCCGCCAGCGAATGCGCCGTACTCAGCACCAGGCGCAACCTGCTGATCCCGGGCGGCTCCACGGCCGCCGACGCCACCACGGGCGCCTCGGCCGCCAGCTCGGCCACGGGCACGTCCAGGACCTCGGCGACCTTCTCCAGCACGGTCATGCGGTCGATGCGGCGCACGCCCCGCTCGACTTGGGACACCCAGGCTTCGGACCGGTCCAGGAGCGCGGCCAGCTCGCGCTGCGAGAGGCCCCGGCGCTTGCGGTTGAAGGCGATCTTCCGGCCGAGCGCCTTTTCGTAGTCGGGGCTCAACCGGCCACGCCCTTGCCGGACGTCAGGTTCAGCCAGTCCACCTCAACGGAGGAGAGGTACTGCTCGCGGGCCGACAGGAAGTCCTTCACGTAGTCCTGGTCCTCGTGCGCCTCGAAGGCGTCCTTGTCGCGGTACAGCTCGTAGAAGATCCGTTCGAGCGGACGGCCGGTGACCCGGTGGACGGCGTAGATCAGCGTCCCGGGCTCGTGAGCCTTGATCTGCTCGCCGGTCCGCTCGACCAGCTCATCGAACGCGGCAGCCGCGTCCGCGTCCTTGCAGGTGAACCGGACCATCAGTCCGAACATGCGATGACCTCCTCTTCGTGGGGGCGCCAAACGTTCAGCGCTTCGGCGATCTGGCCGACCAGGGGTTTGTCCAGCGGTCGGCGGTGGCCGCGAGTGGTTGGCGCTTCTTGGATACCAGCACCGAAGTTCATCCGCACGAAAAGTGCGATCCCCGCACTCGGAGTACTCGCACAGGGGGTACGGTGCTAGTACTTATAGTACGGCTCTCCGTGCTCCGAGTCAGCCGAATGACCAAGCGAGTCGGAAGGCCGCAGGTCTCCCCCCTGGAGGAATCGTGCCGACCTACCGCCACACCTTCCCCGGCCTACCGGAACAGATCCTTCGGGCCCGCCGCTTCGCGGCCCAGTGCCTCACCGGCTCGCCCGCGTCCGCCGCCATCCGCATGATGATCAGCGAGATCGCCACCAACGCGATCCAGCACAGCCGGTCGGGCCACCCGGGCGGGCACTTCACGGTGACGGTCATGGTCCAGGGCAACCGCGTACGGGTCGAGATCGAAGACGGCGGCCCCCGGGCGGGAGGCGTCCCGCACGCCAGGGCAGCCACCCCGGACGCCGAGTCCGGCCGGGGCCTGGCCGTCGTCCAGGCGCTCGCCGACGCGTACGGCACCATCCGGCCGAACATCGTGTGGTTCGAGCTGGAGGCCCCGCCCATGAGCTTCCGGGCGCCGTGGGCGTCTGAGTAGAAACCTTCTCTACGGGTTCAAGGCGCCGCGCGTCCGCGCGGCGCGGCACCCGCCCGGCCCGCGCGCCGCCGCTCCTGTCTCCGCCCCGCTCCGGCGCGCGGCCCGGTCCGGTGCCGCGAGCGACGACGTACGGCGTTGGAACGATCGCGGGGCTCCACCCCACACCCCGGCCCTCCCTCGGAGGGGGCGGGGACGGCACCGCACGCGCGGGCGCGTTGGGGTGCGGTGGGGCGGTGGGTCACGGGGCGGGCCCCTCCTCGGCCGGGCACCGGAGGCGTACCAGGAACCTCCAGGGGGCGCCAAGGCCGAGCGCAAGCGTCACGGTGTGAGCCTTGGCGCCCCCTGGAGAACCCTGGTCCGGCAAAGCTGCCCGACCGAGGAGGGGCCCGCCCCGCTCCGGCCGGTGGTCTGCCGGAGGCTCCGGCGCCGCCCGCTGACTGGCAGTATGTTCGGGTGATGGCGATCCAGTGCGGCAAAGAGACGGCAAAGCCCCTCTGAAACCGCAGCTCGGGAAGGGTGGTCCCCGCGCGAGCGGGGGTGGTCCCCGGGAACGCCCTCCGTCTCACCGGCCAACTCGGTGGTCCCCGCGGCGCGGCGGGACATCGTCATCGACCTCGAGTGGTCCCCGCGCGAGCGGGGGTGGTCCCGCCGCGCCGCGGGACATCGTCATCGACCTCGAGTGGTCCCCGCGCGAGCGGGGTTGGCCCGATTGAGCGTCGCCCTTACAAGGCGCATGCCCTACGCTTCACGCCCCACGCTGGGCGGGCGGGTCCGCCCCCGTGCCCCCCACGTGCCCGTCCCCAGGGCACGCCGCGGGGACTCACGGGGAACCACAGTGATACGTTCGCTTCTGCGCAGGTCAGCAACGCCCCAGCTCTCCCGCCAGCCCCATCCGTCGTCTTCCAAACTGGCTACGCGGGTTCGATTCCCGTCGCCCGCTCCACGGCCGAGCGGCCTACGGCCCGGCCCGGGACTCCCCGGGGCCGGGCCGTTCGCGTTCGCACACGCGTGCGTACGCCCCGGGCGGCCGCCCGGTCAGAACTGGATGTCCGCTATCGAGTTCGCGATCTGGTCCAGGAAGTGCTGGATGTCGGGGGCCGCGTCGGTGGACGCGAGCAGGAAGCCGAAGAGCGCCGCGACAAGCGCCGGACCCCACTTGACCTGGTTGTTGCGGATCATCAGCGCGAGGATGATCCCCACCAGCAACACCAGGGACAGGGAGATGGCCACAACTGATCACACCCTCGGTCGCAACACTCGTACCGGCCCGGAAGTACGCGACCTCGCACACCCCCGCGGTGACTATCGTGCCATCAACTTCGCATCTGTAGGAGACGACTGGCCTTTCGCGCGGTGTGCCGTGCGCCGCGGACCGCTGGTACGCGTGGGGCGGGGTGACGCGGGGCGGGGTGCTGAGGCGGCGTCATGGGAGGTTTTGCCCTGCCGGGTATCGGCGCTATCGTGCCTCGGGTGCTCCATTCCGTCACGAGACGACCACGTACCGTAAGGCTCGCCGTCCCGTCGACCGCGGTCCGGTGACCAGCGCGCCGCGCCCTTCCGGCCGTCGGCGGCCGGTGATCCCCGCCGCCCGGACGGCGGAGCCGCCGCGGACCGCGGCGCGGCCGCCGCGGGGCGGCGCGGCCGACGGGCGGGGGGCCGGATCCGGGACGCGGGATCCGTTTTTCGACAACGCCAAGTACCTGGCCCTGGTACTGGTCGCCATGGGCCACGCGTGGGAGCCGCTGACGGACAGCAGCCGGACGGCCGGGGCGCTGTACCTGACCGTCTACACCTTCCACATGCCGGCGTTCGTCATCGTCTCCGGCTACTTCTCGCGCGGTTTCGACGCGCGGCCGGACCGGGTCCGGCGGCTGGTCACCGGGGTCGCCGTGCCGTACGTCGTGTTCGAGACCGGCTACAGCCTCTTCAAGCGCTGGGCGGACGGCGATCCGTCCTTCGGCGTCAGCCTGCTCGACCCGTGGTACCTGACCTGGTTCCTGGTCGCGCTGTTCGTCTGGCGGCTGACCACTCCCCTGTGGCGCGCGGTGCGCCACCCGGTCCCGCTCGCGCTGCTCATCGCCTCGTTCGCGGCCGTGTCGCCGGACCTGGGCGACGACCTGGACCTGCAACGGGTGCTCCAGTTCCTGCCGTTCTTCGTGCTGGGCCTGCGGCTGCGGCCGGACCACCTGGACCGGCTGCGGCGGCGCGCGGTGCGCGTGGCGGCCGTCCCGGTCTTCGCGGGCGCGCTGGCGGTCGCGTACTGGGCCCGGCCCCGGATGGCCCGGGCGTGGCTCTACCGGCGCGACAGCGTGCAGGAGCTGGGCGCCCCGGCGTGGACCGGGCCGGTGATGACCTGCGCGCTGTTCGGCTGCTCGCTGCTGCTGGCCGCGTGCTTCCTGGCCTGGGTGCCGCGGCGGCGCACCTGGTTCACGGGCCTCGGCGCGGGGACGCTGTACGGCTATCTGCTGCACGGCTTCCTCGCCAAGGGCTCGCGCTTCTGGGGCTGGTACGACGCGTGCGCGTGGCCCCGCGAGCCGCTGGGCGAGGTGGCCGTCACGCTGGTGGCCGCCGGATGGGTCACCCTGCTGTGCACGCCTGTGGTGCGGCGGGCCTTCCGGTGGGCCGTGGAGCCGCGGATGGCGTGGGCGTTCACGACGGGGTACGCGGCGGGGCCCGCGGCCGTGCCCGGGGCCCGGCGGGAGTCCGGTCGCGGCGGATCGGCTAGTCGCGGCAGATCAGCAGCAGCGCCCGGTCGTCGTTGACGTCCTTGGCCACCGCTTCGATGAGGTCCCAGGCCACGCCGCGGAAGCCGGCGGAGACGTGCCGGTCGGCCTCGCCGGTCAGCCGGTCGATGCCCTCGGTGATGTCCCGGTCCGCGGTCTCCACCAGGCCGTCGGTGAACAGCATCAGCACGTCCCCGGGTTGCAGCGCGCCCTTGATGGGGTCGAACTGCGCGCCGTCGTAGACGCCCAGCAGCGGGCCCTCCGCCGCCTTCTCCTCCCACCGCCCGGTGCCCGCGCTGAGCTGGAGCGCGGGCAGGTGCCCGGCCGAGTACAGCTCGAAGTCGCCGCTGTCGAGGTCCAGCACGAGGTGGATGGAGGTCGCGAACCCCTCCTCCCAGCTCTGCCGCAGCAGGTAGCCGTTGGCCGCGGGCAGGAAGCCGTGCGGCGGCAGCGATCCGAGCAGGCCGCCGAACGCGCCGGACAGCAGCAGGGCGCGGGAGGCCGCGTCCATGCCCTTGCCGGACACGTCGGTGAGCACGACCTCCAGCGTGCGGCCGCCGTTCGTACGGGCCGCGACGACGAAGTCGCCGGAGAAGGACTGTCCGCCTGCTGGACGCAGCGACATGTCCTGGTGCCAGCCGCGCGGCAGCCCGGGCAGCTTGCTCTGCACCCGGATGCGCTCGCGCAGGTCGAACAGCATGGTGCCGCCGCGTCTCCACGGCACGCCGACGCGGCTGCGGAACTGGGCGATCAGCAGCCCGAAGAAGCCGATGGCCGCCACCACCAGGATGGTCCCGGGCGTGACGTGCGCGGCGCCGTCCGCCTCGGCGCCGGTGTACGGGCCGAGGATGGCGGACTCCACGATGAGGGCGGTGGCCGCCGCGGCGTACAGGCCCAGCAGGCTCGCCGGGCGCAGCACCAGGCCGCCGGCGACGATCGGCAGCACGAGGGCGGCGGGCGCGCACCAGTCGGGCTGGGCGACGGTGCCGCAGGCGATGGCGGGTACGGTCAGCAGCAGGACGGAGAAGGCGAAGCGGTCGGAGCCGTCACCGCGGAAGTAGTCGACGCCGGCCCGGCGCATGCGCGTGCGGACCCGGTGCAGTGCCTTGCGCATCCGGGCCGTCATCGTGTCCGCGCCGCCGCTCATTGCCACGGGACCCTACCCACCCGTTCGGACGCGCGTCGATTCGCGGCGCGTCGAACCACTCGCCGGAGTGGGCAATCGTAAGCGATATTCGTTCGCGCGTACGGGAACGCGCTGGTAGGGATGGGGCCATGACGACAGAGCTGCGGGTGTTCGACCCCAACAGGTGGGACGAATGGTACGACACGCTGCTGCTGGCCTTCGGTGGGGTCCCGGAGACGCCCGAGGAGCTGTCGCTGTGGCGTGACCTGACCGAGACCGGGCGTTCGATCGGCGCGTGGGACGGGGACACGCTGGTCGGGACCGGCGGGGTCTTCACCTTCCGGCTGGCCGTGCCGGGCGGCGGCCTGGTGCCCGCGGGCGGGATCACCATGATCGGCGTGCGGCCCACGTACCGGCGCCGCGGGGTGCTGCGCTCGATGATGGCGCGGCTGCTGGCGGACATCCGCGCGGCGGGTGAGCCGCTGGCCGTGCTGACCGCCTCGGAACCCGACATCTACGGGCGGTTCGGCTTCGGCGTGGCGACCTTCCGGGGGACCGCGGAGATCGACACCAGCCGGGTGCGGCTGTCCGTACCCGACGGCACCGACGCCGTGCGGCTGCGCGACGTGGCGCCCGCCGACGCCGTCGAGGCGTGCGAGGCCGTCTACGCCCGCCGGGTGCCCGCCCGCCCCGGCATGCTGGCCCGGCAGCCCGGCTGGGAGCGGCTGCCGCTGCTGGACCCGGCGAACGACCGCGAGGGCGCCTCCCCGCTGCGCTGCGTGCTGGCCGAGGCGGACGGCGAGGTCGTGGGCTACGCGCGCTACGCGGTCAAGCCCGAGTGGGACGACGCGCGGGCGGACGGCACGGTGCTGCTGCGCGACCTGGAGGCGCTGGACCCGGCGGCGTACGCGGCCCTGTGGCGGTACCTCTTCGACATCGACCTGACGTCGACGCTGAAGGTGCGCGACACCGCGGTCGACGCGCCCTGGCAGCTCCTGGTCTCCGACATACGGCGCTGCCGGGTGGGCGTGTCCGACGCGCTCTACCTGCGCCCGGTCGAGGTGGGCGCGGCGCTGGAGGCCCGCACCTACCGGGTCCCGGTGGACGTGGTGCTGGAGGTGGCGGACGCCTTCTGCCCGTGGAACGCGGGCCGGTGGCGGCTGACCGGCGACGCCTCCGGCGCGTCCTGTACGCGTACGGACGCCGAGCCCGGCCTGGCCCTGGGGGTGCGGGAGCTGGGCGCCGCCTACCTGGGCGGGGTGTCGCTGGCCGCGCTGGCGGCGGCGGGCCGGGTGCGGGAGCTGCGGCCGGGCGCGCTGGCGGCGGCGTCGGCCGCCTTCGGCACCGATGCCGCCCCCTGGCTCCCCCACAGCTTCTGAACTCCTTCGCTCCTGCTCCTTTGAGCGGGCGCCCCGGAGCAGGGCCCCTGAGCCCGGTCCCGGGCCTGTACGGGCCGCTGTCCGGTTCCGTGCGGGCCCGGCTCGTTACGGGGCTCGGCTCGTACGGGCCGGGTCGAGGCCGCTCGTACGGGCCGCGCCGCCGCGTCAGCCCCGCCGCGTCAGCCCGCGGGTGCGGCGGGCAGCGGCGGCAGCTCGCCCGTGGTCTCGTACGCGCTGATCATGCCAATGCGCCGGGTGTGCCGCTCCTCGCCCGAGTACGGCGTGCCGAGGAAGACCTCGACGAACTTGGTCGCCTCCTCGCGCGTGTGCATCCGCCCGCCGACGCTGATGACGTTCGCGTCGTTGTGCTCGCGGCCGAGCGCGGCGGTCTCCTCGCTCCAGGCCAGCACCGCCCGTACGCCCCTGACCTTGTTGGCCGCGATCTGCTCGCCGTTGCCCGAGCCGCCGATCACGATCCCGAGGCTGCCGGGGTCGGCGGCGGTGCCCTCGGCCGCGCGCAGGCAGAACGGGGGGTAGTCGTCTTCCGCGTCGTAGTGGTGCGGCCCGCAGTCGACGGGCTCGTGGCCGGCGGCCGTGAGCCACTCGACGAGGTGGTTCTTCAGGTCGTAGCCCGCGTGGTCGGAGCCGATGTAGACGCGCATGCCCCGAGTGTGACATGGCGGCGGCGCGGCCGTGACCTGGGGTGGTCGGCCCTCGGGCGGTACGGCGGCGGCAGGGCGGTACGGGCGGCGGGGGTACGGCGGCGGGGTGCGGCGGCTGGGGCGGGGGCGACGCCTCGCGACGACGGCCCTGCGTAGCCGTCCGTCCCGGGGGTCGGCGCCTACCCTGGTGGGGAAGCCCGCGGGACTCCCGCCGGCCTCTCGGCACAGCGCCCGCCGGGCCCCGGCCGGACCCGCCGGCTCCCCGCCGGGGCTCCCGCCGGACTTCTCGTGGGACCTCTCGTCGGACAGGGAGTGAGTATGACGTCTGCTGGTCTGCGGCGACGCGTCAGCGAGCCGGCTGGGCGCCCGTGGGCGCACCGCCCCGGAAGCGGCCGGCCGGTGTGCGGGCGCCGCGCGGACGGCTGCCCGGTCGGCGGGCGCCGCGTGCGCCGCGCGCCGGGCCGGCCGTACTGCGCCGGCCTGACCTGCTCGGCCTGCGGAAGCTCGAACGTCACCGGTGACGACTCGTCCTGGGTGTGCCACGCGTGCGGAGCGATGGGGCAGTCCTGAGTGCCCGGTGAGACCCCGCCGCCCGGCCGCGCCCCGGCCGCCGGGCCCGGCCCGTCGCCCGAGAGCCCGAAGCCGGGCCCGTCGCCCGAGGGCCCGAAGCCGGGCCCGTCGCCCGAGGGCCTGAAGCCGGGCCTGAAGAACCGCCACCTGTCGATGATCGCGATTGGCGGGGTGATCGGCGCCGGGCTGTTCGTCGGCTCCGGCAAGGGCATCGCCGGGGCCGGGCCCGGCATTCTGATCAGCTACGCGCTGGTGGGTCTGCTGGTCGTCCTGGTGATGCGGATGCTCGGCGAGATGGCCGCGGCGCACCCGTCCTCCGGGTCCTTCTCGGAGTACGCCGACCGGGCGCTGGGCCGGTGGGCGGGGTTCTCCATCGGCTGGCTGTACTGGTTCTTCTGGGTCGTCGTGCTGGCCGTGGAGGCGACCGCGGGCGCGGTGATCCTGAACGGCTGGTTACCCGCCGTGCCGCGGTGGGGCTGGGCGCTGATCGTCATGCTGGCGCTCACCGCGGCGAACCTGGCCTCGGTGTCCTCGTACGGCGAGTTCGAGTTCTGGTTCGCGGGCATCAAGGTCGTGGCCATCGCGGCGTTCATCGTGGTGGGCGGCCTCGCGGTGGGCGGCGTGCTGCCCGGCTCCGGCAACGAGGGCGCGGGCCTGGCCCACCTCACCGACCACGGCGGCTTCCTGCCCCGCGGGCCGGGCGCGATCCTCACCGGCGTGCTGATGGTCGTCTTCTCCTTCATGGGCAGCGAGATCGTCACCCTGGCGGCCGGGGAGTCCGAGGACCCGCGGCGGGCCGTCGCCAGGGCCGTCAACAGCGTCATATGGCGGATAGCCGTCTTCTACCTGGGGTCCGTCTTCGTGGTGGTCACCCTGCTGCCGTGGGACGCGCCCGCGATCGCCGACCGGGGCGCCTACGTGGCCGCGCTGGACTCGATCGGCATCCCCCACGCGGGACAGGTCATGAACGTCATCGTGCTGACCGCCGTCCTGTCCTGTCTGAACTCCGCCCTGTACACCGCGTCCCGGATGGCCTTCTCCCTCGGCCGCCGCGGCGACGCGCCCCGCGCCTTCACCCGTCTGTCCGCCCGCGGCGTACCGCGGCACGCGATCCTCGGCTCGGTCGCCTTCGGCTTCGCCGCCGTCTACTTCAACTACCAGTGGCCGGAAACGGTCTTCCTGTTTCTTCTGAACTCCTCGGGCGCGGTGGCGCTGTTCGTGTGGCTGGTCATCGCCTGCACGCAGCTGCGTATGCGGGGCATCGTGCTGCGGGAGGCGCCCGAGCGGCTGGTGGTGCGGATGTGGCTGTTCCCGTACCTCACCTGGGCGACGATCGGGATGATCGTGTTCGTGCTGGGCTACATGCTCACCGACGACGACGGCCGGGACCAGGTCCTGCTGTCGGCTCTGGTGGCGGCGGGCGTGGTGGGGTGTGCGCTGCTCCGGAAGCGGGTCGCCGGGGGCGGGGGCAGCGCCCGCCGCGGGCCTTCGCCCCAGCCCGCCCCTTCCCCGTCGGGGGCCTCTCCCCCGTCCCGCGACCGCTGAGGCCCGCTGACGCCCACGTCGGGGCGGCCCCGCACCCCGACCCTTGTTGGTGGTAGCGTGCACCTGCAAGTTATTTGCAATAAGGCGCCCCGGAGGGCTCGGCATGGCCATCTACACACTTCCTGAACTCCCGTACGACTACGCGGCACTGGCCCCGGTCATCAGCCCCGAGATCATCGAGCTGCACCACGACAAGCACCACGCGGCCTACGTGAAGGGCGCGAACGACACGCTGGAGCAGCTCGCGGAGGCCCGGGACAAGGACCAGTGGGGGGCGATCAACGGGCTGGAGAAGAACCTGGCCTTCCACCTGTCCGGGCACATCCTGCACAGCATCTACTGGACCAACATGAGCGGCGACGGCGGCGGCGAGCCGTCGGAGCAGGACGGGACCGGGGAGCTGGCGGCGGCCCTCGCCGAGCACTTCGGCTCGTTCGCCAAGTTCCGGGCCCAGCTGTCCAAGGCCGCGGCCACCACGCAGGGCTCGGGGTGGGGCGTGCTCGCGTACGAGCCGGTCAGCGGCCGTCTCGTGGTCGAGCAGGTGTACGACCACCAGGGCAACGCCGGGCAGGGCTCGGTGCCGGTCCTGGTGTTCGACGCCTGGGAGCACGCCTTCTACCTCCAGTACCGCAACCAGAAGGTGGACTTCGTCGAGGCCATGTGGAAGGTCGTGAACTGGCAGGACGTGGCCGCCCGCTACGCCGCCGCCAAGGAGCGGGCCCACGGCCTGCTGCTCGCCCCCTGACGGGGCGCCCGGACCCCTGCCTCGTGATCGTCTTCTCACCGTCGCGGCGGGCAGGCGGAAAAGGGGAGGTCCCCGCGCGGTCGCGTCGCGCGGGGACCTCTCCATATCAGCGATCAGATCACAGATAACAAATATTGAATACTGTCAGCTGTCAGACGTTGACTGTCAGTCGAAGATCGGGCCGACCGTCCTCGTGCGCTTCAGCTCGTAGAAGCCGGGGATCGAGGCCACCGCCAGCGTGCCGTCCCACAGCTTGGCCGCGTCCTCGCCCTTCGGCGCCGGAGTCACCACGGGTCCGAAGAAGGCGATCCGCCCGCCGCCGGGGCCGGGCACCGCGACGACCGGCGTGCCGACGTCCTGGCCCACCAGGTCGATGCCCTCCTTGTGGGAGGCGCGCAGCTCGGCGTCGTACTCGTCGGACTCGGCGTAGTCCAGCAGGTCGGCGGGCAGGCCGACGTCCTGGAGGGCCGCGGCGATCGTCTCCTTCGAGCGGCCCTCGCCCCGGTTGTGGATGCGGGTGCCCAGCGCGGTGTACAGCGGGCCGACCACCTCCTGACCGTGCTTGAGCTGCGCGGCGATCACCACGCGCACCCCCCACCACGCCGTGGTGCGCAGCCCCTCCCGGTACTCCTCGGGCACCTGGTCGAGCTTGTCCTCGTTCAGCACGGCCAGGCTCATCACGTGCCAGTGCACCTCGACCGGGCGGACCTTCTCCACCTCCAGGATCCACCGCGAGGTCATCCAGGCCCACGGACACAGCGGGTCGAACCAGAAGTCGGCGGGGGTCTTCGCGGTCTCGGTCACGTCTCAGTCACTCCTCAGGCGAACACGTGCGCTGCGCGGGTATGCGTTCTTCTGCAACCGGCCCGGCCGCCGGACCATTCCCGGCCGAGCCTGCCGGGTCCCCGCTGTCAGTGCCCCGTGTCATGATTTCGAGCGTCCGACACACCTGCTCGTCACCCGGATGTTCGTCACCCGGGTGGCGCAGCCGACGACGCAACGCCCGTTCCCCGCCCGCCGGGCGCCCGACCGCCCGACGCCCCCCCCAAGACGAGGAGCCGCTGCCGTGCCCGGTGAGAACCTGACCCGTGACGAGGCCCGCGAGCGGGCGAGGCTGCTGTCCGCCGCGGCGTACGAGGTGGCGCTCGACCTGCGGTCGGCCGTGGGCGCGGCGCCGGCCGCCACGGGCCCGGGCGCCGGGCCGGGGCCGCGGACCTTCCGGTCCACCACGACGCTCCGCTTCCGCTGCGCCGAGCCGGGCGCGGCGTCGTTCGTGGACCTGATCGCGCCCGCGGTGCGGTCGGTGGTGCTCAACGGGCGGGAGCTGGACCCGGCGGCGGTCTTCGACGGGGCGCGGATCGCCCTGGAGGGCCTGGCCGCGGAGAACGAGCTGGTGGTCGACGCGGACTGCGCCTACAGCCGGACGGGCGAGGGCCTGCACCGCTTCGTGGACCCGGAGGACGGGCTGGTCTACCTGTACACGCAGTACGAGCCGGCCGACGCCCGCCGGGTGTTCGCCACCTTCGAGCAGCCGGACCTGAAGGCGCCCTTCACCTTCACGGTGACCGCCCCGGCGGACTGGGCGGTGCTGAGCAACAGCGCGGAGCGGGGCGCGCCGGAGCCGGTGGGCGGCGGGGCGGCCACCTGGCGGTTCGCGCCGACGAAGCCGATCTCGACGTACATCACGGCGGTCGTCGCCGGCCCCTACCACCAGGTGCGCGACCACTACCGGCGGGAGCTGCCGGACGGGTCGGTGCTGGAGATCCCGCTGGGGGCGCTGTGCCGCGCGTCGCTGGCCAAGCACTTCGACGCGGACGACATCTTCACGGTCACCAAGCAGGGCCTGGACTTCTTCCACGACCACTTCGACTACCCGTACCCGTTCGGCAAGTACGACCAGGCGTTCGTGCCGGAGTACAACCTGGGCGCGATGGAGAACCCGGGCTGCGTGACCTTCCGCGAGGAGTTCGTCTTCCGCGGCAAGGTCACCGAGGCGTCGTACGAGGGCCGGGCGAACGTGATCCTCCACGAGATGGCCCACATGTGGTTCGGCGACCTGGTGACCATGGAGTGGTGGGACGACCTGTGGCTGAAGGAGTCGTTCGCGGACTTCATGGGCGCCCTGTCGCTGGTGGAGTCGACGCGGTTCGCCGACGGCTGGATCACGTTCGCCAACCGCCGCAAGGCGTGGGCGTACCGCGCCGACCAGCTGCCGTCCACGCACCCGGTCACGGCCGACATCCGCGACCTGGAGGACGCCAAGCTCAACTTCGACGGGATCACGTACGCCAAGGGCGCGTCGGTGCTCAAGCAGCTCGTGGCGTACGCGGGCCGGGAGGCGTTCCTGGAGGGCGCCCGGCGGTACTTCAAGCGGCACGCCTACGGCAACACCCGGCTGGCCGACCTGCTGGCGGTGCTGACGGAGACCTCCGGCCGGGACATGGCCGCCTGGTCGCGCGCCTGGCTCCAGACGGCGGGCGTCAACACGCTCACGCCGGAGGCGGTGTACGACGGCGCGGGGCGGATCGCCGAGCTGGCGGTAGTCCAGGAGGGTGAGCCGCCGCGCCCGCACCGGGTGGCGGTGGGGCTGTACCGCGCGCAGGGCCCCGAGGGCACCCTGGTGCGGTACGCGCGCGTGGAGGTGGACGTCGACGGGCCGCGCACGGCCGTGCCCCGGCTGGCCGGGGCCGAGCGGCCCGACCTGATCCTGGTCAACGACGACGACCTCACCTACTGCAAGGTGCGCTTCGACGACGGCTCGCTGGCGGCCCTGCGCGCGGGCCTGGGCCGCATCTCCGACCCGCTCGCCCGGGCGCTGTGCTGGTCCGCGCTGTGGAACCTCACCCGGGACGGCCTGCTGCCCGCGCGTGACTACCTGGACCTGGTGCTGCGGTTCGCCGGGGACGAGACGGACGTCGGCGTGCTCCAGATGCTGCACACCTGGGCGCAGTCGGCGCTGCTGCACTACGCGGCGCCGGAGTGGCGGCAGGAGGGCGGGCGGCTGGCCGCCGAGGGCGCGCTGCGCGAGCTGCGGCGGGCCGCGCCGGGCAGCGGCCACCAGCTGGCGTGGGCGCGCTTCTTCGCGCGGGTGGCCACGGCCGGTTCCGACCTGGAGCTGCTGCGCGGGCTGCTGGACGGCACGGCGGCGGTCGAGGGCCTGGACGTCGACCAGGAGCTGCGCTGGGACTTCCTGGAGCCGCTGGCCGCCCACGGCGCCGCCGACGCCGCCGCGATCGGGGCCGAGCTGGCACGGGACGACACCGCCTCGGGTAAGCGGCACCAGGTGCGGTGCCTGGCCGCGCGGCCGTCGGCGGAGGTGAAGGCGGCGGCGTGGGCGTCGGTGGTGGAGTCCGACGAGCTGTCCAACGCGCTGGTGGAGGCCACCATCGCCGGTTTCGCCCAGCCGGTCAGGCGGGACCTGCTCGCGCCGTACGGGCCGCGGTACTTCGAGGTGATCGAGCGGGTGTGGCGGGAGCGGTCGATCGAGATCGCGATGTCCGTGGTCCGGGGCCTGTTCCCGGCTCTCCAGGGCGACCGGGACACGCTGCGGGCGGCCGACGCGTGGCTGGCCGACCACCCGGGCGCGGCGCCCGCGCTGCGCCGGCTGGTGGTGGAGGCCCGGGACGACCTGGCGCGGGCCCTGCGGGGACAGGAGTGCGACGCGCGGGCGTCCCGCTGACACGCGGTCGGCCGACAGGTGGTCGGCTGACACGTGGTCGACACTCGAACTACCGTGCTTTAGTGCTGACTTGTCCGTGTTTGTCGACAGGCGTGTAACAGGGGGTGGGGCGACGGGCGGCGCCGGGAATGGCCGGACCATGAACGCAAACCCCCCGCACCCGCCCCGGCCCCTGCACCACCTGTCCGACGCCCAGCGGCGGGTCCTGACCACCAGCCAGCTGCGCGAGCACGGCGTGAGCCCGGCCGCCGTCGCCGAGCGGTGCCGCGCGGGCGGCCCCTGGCGGCGCCTGCTGCCCGGCGTGCACCTGCTGCATCCGGGACCCCCGACGGGCGAGGAGCGGCTGCACGCCGCCCTGCTGTACACCGCGAGCCGCACCGAGGGGCCCGGATTCGGCGACGCCATGATCACCGGCCTCGCGGCACTGGCCCTGCGCCGCTTCTCCGCCGTCCCGGCCCTGCCCGCCGTCGACCGGGTGGACGTGCTCGTACCGCGCACGCAGCGACTGCGCTCGACCGGTTTCGTCCGCTTCGTGTCCACCCAGTGCCCGCCCCGGCCCGAAGTGGTCGCGGACCTGCCCACCGCGCCTGCCGCCCGGGCGCTGGCCGACGCCACCGCCCGGCTCGCCGACCCCACCACCGTGGCCCGCCTGCTCACCGAGGCGGTGCGCGGCGGGCACTGCGACGCGGCGGCCGTGGTCGGCGAGCTGGGCCGGGCCCGGCTGCTGTCCCGGCCGCACGTGGCCGGCGCCATCGACACGCTCGTCACGGAGGGCCGGGCCGTGGCCGAGGGCCGGCTGTACGCCCTGGTGCGCGCGCACGGCCTGCCCGAGCCGCTGTGGCACGTCGACCTGAGGCTGCCGGGCGGCCCGTACCTGGGCGGCGTGGACGCGTACTGGCCGGAGCTGGGCGTCGCCCTGGAGATCGACACCCAGGTGCCGCACCCCGGCCCCGCCGCCGGGCCCGCCGCCCGGCCCCGCGGCCACGCGGCCCGGCAGCCGCGCACCGCCCGGCCGGCCCAGCGCCCCTCCGCCCGCCCGGCGCGCCCCGGCCCGGCGCACACCCACCCCGTCACGGACGGCCCGGCGCACGGCGGTACGGGTCCCGGCGGGACCGGGCCCGTCCGGCCGGAGGGCTCCGCGCGGCCGGAGCGGCCCGGCAGCCGGTCGGAGTGCCTGGCGAAGCTGGGCATCACGGTGGTGCGCGTCACGCCGAAGGAGCTGCGCGAGGCTCCGCAGCGGCAGGCCGCGGAGATCATCCGGGCCCTGGTGGCCGCCGCCGACCGCGGCCGGGCCGGGCACGTGCACATCCTGCCGAGGTGAGGCCGCCCCGGCCCCGAGGCGCGTCCGGCTCATGGGCCCGGCTCCTGGGCCCGGTTCGCGGGGCGACGCGGACGCGGGGCCCGTACGGCCCGGCCCGCGCCCCCGTGCGGGCCGGGCCCGGCTCCGGCCGGCCCCGGACGTACGGTCCGGAGGGCCGGCCGCCGCCGTACGGGCCCCGCGTCCGCGCACCACGAGCCGGGCCCCGGGTCAGCGCCTGCCGATCAGCAGCTCCGTGTTGCGGTCCTCCGGGTGGCCGGCGAGGGCGCTCCGGGCGCCCGGCGCGTTGAACGCCAGCTCCCGGTAGAGCGCGGCGAGGCCGGTCTGGGACAGGTCGGCGAAGTCCGTGCGGTGCGGAGCCGCCGACTCCACGAGCGTGGTGAACAGCGACAGGGTGCCGTCGTGGTTGTCCACCAGTTCGATGACCCGCGCGAGCTGCGGATAGTCGACGTGCGAGGCCGTGGTGACCTCCCAGAAGCCGTCGCGCGGCCGGATCGCGTTGCGGTGGCTGTGCCCGTTGATCCAGGCCAGGACGTTGCGGTGGCGGGCCAGCAGGGCCGCCACCTCCGCCCCGCCGTGCCGCCGCTCGTGCGGGCGGGCCGGGTCGCGGGTGAGGTTGCCCATCGTGGTGCTGGTGTGGTGGCTGAAGACCAGCACGCGCTCGTCCGCGTGCCGGGTCAGGGTCCGCTCCAGCCAGCGCAGCTGGGCGGTGCCGACCGAGCCGGTGAAGTGGCCGCCGGGGTCGGTGCTGTCCAGGCTGACGCCGAGCACGCCGTCGGCGACGGGGAAGGTGTAGTACAGCCGGGTGCCGTCCAGGTTGTCCTCGGTGTAGCCGTGGCCGGTCGGGCCCGGGCCGGTGTGCTCGGGCGCCAGGTGCGCGGCCAGGTACTCGCGCGGGGTGAAGGGCGCCCGCCGCTCGTCGGGGGTGACGCCGCGCATCTGCCGGGTCCGGCTGCCGAGCAGGGCCTTGATCGCCTCGCCCGCCGGGTCGTCGCCGCGGCGCGCGACGCGCCACAGGGTCTCGGCGTCGGCGTCGGAGACGCGCAGGAGCTTGCGGCCGCCGGTGGCGAAGTCCGCGAAGAACGGGTCGCCCGCGGTGTACGCGCCGCCGGGCAGGCTGTCGTGGTTGCCGACGGTGGAGTACCAGGGGACGCGCAGGCCGGGGCTGTGCACGGGCCGGGTCGCGGCGGCGAGGAAGCCGTCCAGGCGCGGGAAGCCGGCCCGCTTGTCGGCGTCGCGCAGCGCGCTCTCCGGCTGCCAGTACAGGCTCAGGCCGCTGTCCTGCACGCCCTCGTAGTGGCGCGGGTCGCCGGTGTCGGGGGTGATGCGGCCGCCGTTCATGGCGGTGAGGAACCAGTCCAGCTCGACGCGCGCGTTGTTGTCGGTGTTGTCGCCGGTGGTCATGACGAAGGACAGCGGGTGACCGGTGACCGGCCCGCCGCGCAGCGCGTTGACCCGCTCGATCAGCGAGACGACGCCGACGACGGACAGCGCCTCCTGCGGCCGCCAGGCGCTCGCCGCCTGGGCCCGCAGGTACTCGAACCGCAGCGGGTGCTGCACGTCGACCAGGTGCAGGTCGGTGAACTGCGCGAAGGAGGCCAGGACGGTCCGCCGCGCGTCCCGTCCGGCGTGGGCGGGCGCCAGCTCGGTCCGTACGGTACGGGCCCACCCCGGGCCGTCGGCCAGGCGCCGGTAGCCGGTCGACCCGCGCGGGGCGGCGACGGAGCGCAGCGTGGTGCCGTCCGCCGAAGGACGCGCGGGTCCGGCGGCCGGTGCGCCGGTCGCCAGGGCGTGCGGGGAGCCGTGCGGGCCCGCGGCGGAGCGCGCGGCGGCCGG
>NZ_JAVSCF010000057.1:0-27127 GCF_031932565.1 Streptomyces sp. B1866 | reverse complement strand
GGGGCCCGGCCGCCGCCGGAGCCCGCGGCCGGCGGCCCGCCCGCCGCCGGGACGCACGGCCGGCCCGTCACGGCCCGGATCAGGTCCAGCTCCCGCGCCAGCTCCTCGCCGGTCGGGAAGTCCTCGTCGCGCTCCAGCAGCACGCCGGGCGGCACGGTCCGCGCGCACAGCTCCGCCAGCACGTCGAGCACCGGGCCCGTCACCGGGTGGGCGTGCGTGTCGTGCCAGACGCCGTCGCGCGCCACGCCGCCCGCCACGTGCACGTACGCGATGGCGTCCACCGGGAGCGCGTCCAGGGTGGCGGCCGGGTCCTCGCCGCGGTTCACGCGGTTGGTGTGCAGGTTCGCGACGTCGACGAGCAGGCGCACCCCGGTGCGCTCGACCAACTCGGTGAGGAACCGGCCCTCGGTCAGCTCCTCGCCGGGCCAGGCGAACAGCGCCGCGATGTTCTCCAGCGCCAGCGGCACCGGCAGCGCGTCCTGCGCGACGCGCACGTTCTCGCACAGCACGGCCAGCGCCTCCCGGGTGCGCGGCACCGGCAGCAGGTGGCCGGCCTCCACCGGCGGCGACCCGGTCGGCGGCCCCCCGGCCCGTACGAACGCGACGTGCTCGGAGACCAGCGGCGCGCCCAGCGCCTCGGCCCGCTCGGCGAGGGCGGCCAGCCGCCCGGGGTCGGGCCGCCCCGCGCCGCCGAGGCCGAGGGAGACGCCGTGCGGGACGACGGCCGTCCCGCGCTCGCGCAGCCGCAGCAGCGCGTCGGGCAGGTGGCCGGGGCAGATGTTCTCCGCCACGACCTCCACCCAGTCCACGCCCGGCAGCCGCGCGATGTCGTCGGCGATCTCCGGCCGCCAGCCGATCCCGGTCCCCAGGTACATCACGGCCCCCCCGTGCTGCGGTCCTCGCGTCCCGCGTGCGCGGGTCCAGGGAGGCATGGCCGCCCCGGGGCGGGGCCAATCCTCGCGGGGCCGGTTCAGAGGTTGATCTGAGCTTGGTGAGGTCCCGCGATCGGGGGGACGTCGCGGGACCTCACCCTGGTAAACGGAAACGCATACCGGCGGGTTCCGTTCCGGTACGGGAATTTCCGGTGACCTTCCGGCCGGCCGGTCGCCCCCCGGTCGCCTCGCCGGTCGTTCCGCCGGACCGGTCGCCTCCGGCTCAGCCCAGCGCCAGGCTGCGCAGCACCAGGCCCGAGGCGGGTTTCGGCCCGAAGGACGTCGACTTGTGCGGCATGGCGACACCCTGCCCGGCCAGCTCCCGCACGACCTCCTCGCGCACCGGGCGCATCAGCACGGCCGTGCCACCGCCCCGCTCCGCCTGGGCGACGGCCGCCGCCGCGTCGTGCAGGTAGCCGACGTCCTCCGGCCCGTCCGGAAGCCGCCAGACGCGGCCGAGCAGCAGGTGGTGCAGGACCGCCGTGTCCAGGGCCCGCCAGGCCGCCGGGCGGTCGGCGGGGACCGCGCGGGCCAGCAGGTCGGGGTCCGGGCGGTCCAGCAGGTGAAAGCGGCCCTCTCCGGCCAGCAGGAAAGCGTTCCCCGGACCGTCGCCCGCCGCACCGCCCGCCGCGGCGAGCGCGTCCAGGGCGCGCGGCAGCGGGCCGGCCACCGGACGCACCCGGAAGGCGCCGTCCACCGCGGCGAGCGCCTTCCCGGGCGGCAGCCGTCGCAGCAGCCGGTGGATGGCCCGCACCCGCAGCGGGTAGCGGGCGGAGTCCACCAGCAGCACCAGGCCGCGGTCCCACGGCCCCGGCCCGCCGCGCTCGGCGCTCAGCAGCCGGTAGGTGGCCCAGCGGTGGTGGCCGTCGGCGATGAGCGCCCGGCGCCCGGTGAGGTCGGCGGCCACCTCGGCCAGCGCGGCCGGGTCCGTGACCTGCCACAGCCGGTGCCCGGTGCCGTCGCCGTCGGACGTGGAGGCCAGCGCGGGCCCGGCCGCCGCCCGCTCGACGACGGCCGCCGCCCCGCGCGGGGCGGCGTCGCCGGAAGTGTCGCCGCGGTAGGCGAGGAGGAGGGGTTCGAGCTGGGTTCCGGTGGCGCGCATGAGCGCGGCCCGCTCGGCGACCACATCCGGCATGACGTCCTCGTGCGGCAGCACGGCCCCCTCCTCCTGCGCCGTCAGCCGCAGGGCGCCGATCAGCCCGCGCTGGAGGCCGCCGAAGGCGTCGCGCTGCTCGTACACGTACAGGCCGGGCTCCGGGTCGGCGGCGAGCACGCCCTCGTCCTGCCAGCGGCGCAGCGTCTCGGCGGCGTGCCGATGCCGGGCGGCCGGGGGGTCGGCGGGGGCGCCGGCGCGCGGGAGGATGAGGCGGACGATGTTGTACGGGTCCGCCGTCTCCAGCTCCCGCTGGCCTTCGGGCCGTACGACGACGTCGTAGGGCGGGGAGGTGACGGCGGCGAGGCTGCCGACCCGCTCGGCGACATAGCGCAGCCCCCGGAAGGGCAGGAGCTGGAGACCTCCTCCGACCGGTTCCGAGGTCTCCACCAGGGAATCCTATGCCGGGCGCGGAGCAGTGCCGCCGCCCGCGACCAGCACAATGTGCGTGGCCGACCCGCGGCCACCACCGACCGAGCCCGAGGAGAGCGCCCATGAACCGGCCCGCCCAGCCCGACCGGCACCCCGGCAGCGCCTCCGGACCGCCCGCGCGTACGGACGATCCGGCCGCCCCGGCCGTACGGACCCGGCCCGACGCCAGCGGCGAGCCGCTGACCGAGGTGTACGACACGGCGCTGCTGGACCTGGACGGCGTGGTGTACGCGGGCGGCGAGGCCATCGCGCACGCCCCCGAGACGCTGGGCGCGGCCCGGGACGGCGGCATGCACCTCGCCTACGTGACGAACAACGCCCTGCGCACCCCCGAGGCGGTCGCCGAGCACCTCACCCGCCTGGGCGTGCCCGCCGCGCCCGCCGACGTGATCACCTCGGCCCAGGCGGTGGCCCGGCTGATCGCCGGCGAGGTCCCGGCCGGCTCGCGCGTGCTGGTGGTCGGCGGCGAGGGGCTGCGGGTGGCGCTGCGCGAGCGCGGCCTGGTGCCGGTGGAGTCGGCCGACGACGACCCGGCCGCCGTCGTCCAGGGCTACGGCGGCCCGGAGCTGCCCTGGGGGCGGCTGGCGGAGGCCGCGTACGCGGTGGCGCGCGGCGTGCCGTGGTTCGCCTCCAACACCGACCTGACCATCCCCACCGGCCGCGGCGTCGCGCCGGGCAACGGCGCGGCCGTCGAGGTGGTCCGCATCGCCACCGGCACGTCCCCGCGGGTCGCGGGCAAGCCGCTGCCGCCGATGCACCGCGAGACGATCCTGCGCACCGGCGCGCGCCGCCCGCTGGTCGTCGGCGACCGCTTGGACACCGACATCGAGGGCGCCCACGCGGGCGGCGTGGCCGCCCTGCTGGTCCTGACCGGCGTGACCACCCCCACCGCCCTGCTGGCCGCCGAGCCCCGGCACCGGCCCGCCTACGTCGCCGCCGACCTGCGCGGCCTGCTCGCCGCCCACCCGGAGGTGACGGACGACGGCGGCCGCTTCGCGTGCGGCGGCTGGAGCGCGTCCGTCACGGGCGGCGGGGTGCTGGCCCTGGACGGCGAGGGCGCGGACCCGCTGGACGGGCTGCGCGCGCTGTGCGCGGCGGCGTGGACGCACGCGGGAGACCAGGCGGGCACGGCGGAGGCGGACAAGGCGCTGGCGCGGCTGGGGCTGTGAGACGGGGGAGGTCGGCCGTGCCCTACCGGCCGTAGATCTCCTGCCGGGCCAGGGACCTACGGCCCGGTGCCGACCGGGGCGGCGGGCCGCGTGGCGCTGTCCGGGGCCGGGGCCGCCCCGGGCGGCGGAGTGGACGTCGGTCGGTGACGCCGCGAGCGGTGAGTCCGGCGACGAGCAGGGCCGAGCCCGGCCCGGTCGACGAACTGCTCTGCCGGTGGAGCCCGCCGTCTGCCGACGCACCTCGGGGAGTAGGCCCCTTGGCCGGTCCGGCTGTCGNTGCCGACGCACCTCGGGGAGTAGGCCCCTTGGCCGGTCCGGCTGTCGGGGTGGCCCGGCCCGCGCCGTACGGGTACGGGCGGGCCGGGCCGAGGGGCGGGCGAGCTGGCCTTGGCCATGCCCGGCGCGGGGGTTCGCCGGATGGTGGCCGGTCACGCCCGCCCCCGTCTCAGGGGCCCGAGGGCGGCGGCAGGAGAGGTACGTTCCGGACGTGGTGGCAGCGCTGCCCCGCGCGGGCCTCCGACAGCTTCACCCGCCGCGCCGCGCCGCAGGTCGTGCACCGGCATGACCAGGCGACCGACGCGCGTCCCGGGTAGGACTCGATGGGCTCGTACCCGGCTTCCAGCATCTCCGCCGTGGCTTCGGCGGGGGTGACGGGCGGGTGGCGCCGCCGGTCCCGGCCCGGCTGCCCGGCCTCCAGGGGAGCCGGTACGGGCTGGAGCGGGCCGGTCGGGTCGTCGTTGGTCGGCTGTACGGGCCCGCCGACCAGCAGGCCGAGGCTGACGGCGACCTTGCGGTGGCAGCGGCAGGCGCAGCGGCCGCCGTGGCACAGGGCGTGCGCCTCGACCACCCCGCCGGGCCGGACGGCCGCCACGCACTGCGCCGACAGCCACGCCCCGCCTGCGGAACGGGCCGGGGGCAGGCCCGGGATGCCGGTCACCCGCACGCCCCCTTCCCGCACCGCAACCTGCCGTCGTCGGGGGTGGCGAGCAGCGCGCCCCGGGCCTCGGCGATCTCGACCATGGCGGTCAGGCACTCCACCAGCCGGGCCAGCACGTACCGCATCTGGAAGGCTTCGGCGTTGCCCGTGATGATCAGGTCCTCGGTGTGCCCGAGCAGCACGCGGGCCATCTCCACGCGCGCCGCCTCGCCGGGGTCGGGCCGTTCCAGGCGCTTGCCGCGCATCTCGGCGACTCGCACCACGTGGACCAGCGTCCACACCAGCCGGACCGCCCCCGCGCGCAGCCGTCCGCCGTCGACGCGGACCCCCGAGGCCAGCCACACCCGGGCCGCGCCGAGCGCGTTGCGCGCTGCCAGTACCTGCGCGTCCTCCCACGCATCCGCCAACACCCCCACGGGCCCGGGGTCGTGGCCGTCCGGGAGAGGAACGGTGTAGCAAGGCGTACCGTCGACCGTGGACCACGGCAGTCGCACCAGCCCGCTCACCGGTCCGCCTCCGGGTCGGTGGCCTTGGCCTGGCACCGGGGGCACTCGCACTGAGGCCACTCACACGACACCGGAGCGAACGAACGATCCGGCTCACCCCGCACGGAGCACGAACTGACCTCCGCCTGCTCACCGGTGACCGGGTCCAGCCGGTACACCCGGATCGTCATCACCGCCACGCCCAGCCACCCCCCGGCACGGCCCCCGCCCGAGCGACCTCCACGCCGTGGATCCGGCGCGGCCCGACGTCGATCCCGTACGCGGCCAGCGAGGCCGCCCACCGCCGACGCCTCCGCACCCGCCGCTCCGCCCGACTGGCCCGCCGACGCGCGGTCAACTCCCGCTCGCGCTCGGCCAGCTTCCGCTCGTACGCGAGCACGAACGGCCGCACCAACGGCACGTCCACCGGCCAGAACACCTCATCCGCCGGATCGGAGACCGGCTCGGCAGGCACCCGGGGCAACCGCAGCGTCGGCGGGTCCTTGGCGATAACCGCCGTCTCGGGCACCGAGTTCGCCCTCGGGTGGGAGAGCGCACGCGCCCCCTGGGATACCGCTCGGTGCCGCCCGTGCTGTCGATGGGCGAACACCTGCCGCAGCGATCCGAGCATGCGGACGACCTTGTTCAGCATGCTGATGCTCCTTCGGCGCGATGAGAGTCCGATCGCTTCCGCTGACTGGCAGTGCGGTCCGGCGCGCGGTTCCGTGCCGGTCCGTGAAGGTAGAGTTCTCGCCCCTCGCTGACGTTCGTGGCCTCTCGCGGCCCAACGTCGCGCGGCAGGCGGAGAGGTGCTTGTGCAGCTAACCCGACAGCCATTCGACCCCCTTGGGTAGTCACCCGGTGGCTCTGCGTCCACTTGCATAGTCCACCGGTGGACTAGTCATGTCAAGGTCGGGCAAGAGAAAACCCCCGCACGAGGCGAGGGTTGACGCTGCATCACCAGCTACTCAGTCGCGCATCGAGTACTCCTCCGTCCGCCGCCACCGACCAGCAGGCGAGATCCCCACCTCATAGGTCAGCGGCCTGCCCTCGGCGTCATACGCCACGTGGCGGGACTCGGCCACGGCCTGCGGCCCCGCAAGGCGCAGCAGCGCCAACTCGTCATCCGAGGCCAGACGGGCGGACCACCAGTCCCGGCCGGTATGCGGGGCCCGGCCCGTCTGCATCTCGACGTAGCGCGTCGTGCCCTCCCGCACCCGCTCGCGCTGCAACAGGCGAGGAGCCGCTGCCACGACATCGGCCGCGAACCACGAATAGCTGGTGGCCGTCGGATTCTCACCCTCGTAGGTGACACGGTGGCGCCGGGCCACCGGAGAGCCCTCCTCAACACCGAGAGCCGCAGCCACATCGGCAGGCGCGGGCACCGATTCCGCGGACAAGATCTCGGCGTACTCGCCAGCCGTATAGACGTTCCCGGTATCCACGGCGGTCCGGTACCGCTCACCAGCGCTACGCGCGAGAGGCATGCGCTCCCGGACGGACGAACCCGTCCCCTGCCGTGTCTCGATCAGACCCTCGTGGCGGAGCACTTCGAGCCCCTTGACCACCGTCGCACGCGAAACCTTCCAGCGTTCAGTCAACTCCCGTTCCGACGGCAGCGCATCGCCCGGCTTCAGCTCACCCCGGACGATGCGCCCGCGCAGATCGGCCGCGATCTGTTCGTACTTGGGAAGTGCCATCTCGTCCTCACCTGCTCAGTGGACTGGTCCAGCGGTCATGCTGCCGCCGGTAACGAAGAAACGTCAACCCGACGAGAATCGACGACCCGTTCGCACAGCGGGACGCCAAGAGACTCTGCTGCTCGCGAGCGAGCGCATGCCCGCCGGGTTGGGACGACGTGATCGGGAACCGGCGTCAGCCTGGACCGGCCGGGCCGGAACGGGCCCACCCCGGAGCCGGAACAGGACCCGGCACCCGAACGGGCGGGCGGCGGCGGCAGCCGCCGTCCGCCCCATACAGGCCGTCACCTCCGCCACCGCCCAGGCGCCGCATACTGGACGCAACAGGCGGGAGGGGCGCATGGTCAGCACGTTCCGCAGTCGCAGGCTCGGGGCTGATCTGCGGGAACTCCCTGAAGGGTCGGTGCTCGGCGCCGAGGCCGTGGCCAAGGAGATGGGCTTCTCGCGGCCGAAGCTGAGCCGCATCGAGGCGGGCTAGGTCCGCGTCTCGCAGAACAACCTCAAGGTGCTGCTGCACCTGTACGGAGTGGACGACGAGGAGCGGCGCAGCGCCTACATCAAGGCGGCTCGGGAAGCGCACAAGCCTGGTTGGTGGCGGGCATACCAGGACACGGTGCCGCGCGCGTACGCTGAGTACATCGCGCTGGAGGCGGACGCCTCGGAGATCCCAGGAAATTCATGAATAGCAGGAAAGGATATGCGATGACACCCCGAGACGGCGTGGGGCCGTGGCGTAAGAGCAGCTATAGCGCTGGTAACGGCAACTGCGTCGAAGTCGCGCAGCTCGCTCGCGGCGGCCGGGCCGTACGGGACTCCAAGGTCCCCGAAAGCCCCGTGCTGACGTTCCCGGAGACCGCATGGTCCGCGTTCATCGACGGAGCCACGGATGGGGAGTTCGACCGTTCCAGGCGGTAGGCGACGACAAGAGACAGCGCGCCCCGCTCCCGGTTCGCAGCCGGGGGCGGGCAAGCCCTTCCTGTACGTCGTCGTGTGCGCGGCCGGGATCGCCGGGGACGTCGGCAGGCTGATCACCGCCGCCCAGGAGGCGGACTGGGACGTGGGGGTCGTCGCCACCCCGCAGGGCCTCGGGTTCATCGACGCGGCGGCCGTCGAGGCCCAGACCGGGTATCCCATCCGCTCGGCCTGGCGCCTTCCCGGCGACCCGCGTCCACTGCCGCCGCCCGACGCCATCGCCGTCGCCCCGGCCACGTTCAACACGGTCAACAAGTGGGCCGCGGGCATCTCTGACACCCTGGCTCTGGGAGTCGTGTGCGAGGCGTACGGCCTCGGCGTCCCGATCGCGGTCCTGCCGTACCTGAACGCCGCGCAGGCGGCCCACCCCGCCTACGGGGAGAGCCTGGCGCGGCTACGGGGCATGGGCGTCCTGATCGGCTCGTACGAACCCCACCCGCCCAAGGCCGGCGGCGGGGCCGACCGCTTCCGTTGGGAGGAGGCGCTGGACCTGCTCACGCCCAGGGTGGCGGGGCGGGAGTGATCAGCGGTGCCGGTCCTGCACGGGCTCAGGGCGCCAGTTCCGCCGCGTACGGCGGCTGGGCGCCCGCGCGGGAGCAGGTGAGGGCGGCGGCGCGGGCGGCGAAGTCGAGGGTGTCGCGCCACGTGTCGGCGCTCGGCGGGCGCGGACCGGTGAGTGCGCCGTGCGCGTCGAGGCGGTGCAGCAGTGCCGCGTTGACGGTGTCGCCCGCGCCGATGGTGTCCACCACGCGCGTGCGCCGCCCCGGCACCGACTGCTCGTCTCCGTCGCGCGTCCACACCGTCAGGCCTCGCGCGCCCCGGGTGAGGACGACCGCCGTCGGGCCCGCGGTCAGCCACTGGCTGAGCGCGGCGGCCGGGTCGCCGGGGGCGGCGAGCCAGGCCGCGTCCTCCTCCGACAGCTTCAGCAGCCGGACGTACGGCAGCCAGGAGCGGAAGCGGGCCCGGTAGGCGTCCGGGTCGGCGATGAGGCCCGCGCGGATGTTGGGGTCCAGGGCGGTGAAGATCCCGCGCCCGGCCGCGTGCCGCAGCAGGTCCTCGTACGCGCTCGCGCCCGGTTCCAGCACCAGGGAGCAGGTGCCGACGGAGACCGCGCGGGCCGCCTCGGGCAGCGCGGGGCGGGTGAACAGGCGGTCGGCGGTGCCTTCGGTGTAGAAGCGGTAGCCCGCCGAGCCGTCCGGGCCCAGCTGGGCGACGGCCAGGGTGGTGGGCTCCGGCCCGCGCTGGACCAGCGAGGTGTCCACACTGTCGGCGGTCAGGCCGCGCAGCAGCTCCTCGCCGAAGGCGTCGGTGGACAGCCGGGAGCAGAACGCGGTGGGGGAGCCCAGCCGGGCGAGGGCGATCGCGGTGTTGTACGGGCCGCCGCCGCGTTTGGGCAGCAGTGCGGGCAGAGCGCCGTCCTCCTGGCCGGGGTCGGCGGGCCGCCGCGTGTCGGCGGGCGCCGCGGGCACCAGGTCGATCAGGGCTTCCCCGGCGACGACCAGCATGTGACTGCCTTTCGGACGGTGGATATGGCGGGGGCGGGGTCACCTGCCGGGGCAGCCGCAGGACTCGCGGTGCATGAGCGTGCATGGCAGGCGCAGCGTGCGCGCAGGTCCCGCCGGGTCGGCCAGCCGGTCCAGCAGCAGGCCGAGGGCCGCCGTGCCGATCTCCCGGCCGGGCTGGGCGACCGCGGTCAGCCGGGGCTCGAACAGGTCCGCCCAGGGGAAGTCGTCGAAGCAGGCGAGGGCGATGTCGCCGGGCACCCGCAGGCCCGCCGCGCGCAGGGCCCGCAGGGCGCCGACGGTCATGGCGCTGCCGGCGGTGACCAGCGCGGTGGGCGGCGCACCGAGGGCCAGCAGGCGGCGGGTCGCAGCCTTGGCGCCGTCGGCTTCCGGGTGGCCGCCGACGGCCAGTTCGGGCGCGTACGGCAGGCCGGCCCGCCGCAGGCCCAGGCGGTACCCGGCGGTGCGCTCGGCGGTGGTGGACGGCCCCGGCGGCCCGGCCACCAGGGCGATGCGGGTGTGGCCGAGCGCGGCGAGGTGGCCGACGAGTCCGGCCACCGGCTCCTCGTTCCGGGCGCACACCTGGTCGTGGCCGTCGCCGACGAGCCGGTCGAGGAAGACGGCGGGTATCCGCGCCCGCGCGAGGTAGCCGAGCATCGCCTCCGGCCGCGCGGACGGCGCGACGAGCACGCCGTCGACGCGCCGCTCGTGCAGCAGTCTGACCACCGCCAGCTCGTGCCCGGGGTCGTCGTGCGGGTCGGCGAGCAGCAGGCTGTAGCCGTGTCGCCGGGCGCCGGCCTCCACGCCCCGCACGATCTCGGTGAAGTACGGGTTGCCGGTCGCGGAGAGCGCCAGCCCTATGGACCGGGTGCGGGAGGTGACCAGCGAACGGGCGAGGGTGTTGTGGGTGTAGCCCAGCTCCTCGATGGCCGCGCGCACGGCGTCGCGGGTGGCGGGGCGCACCGGGCGGGTCCCGTTCAGCACGTGGGAGACGGTGGCCGCGGAGACGCCCGCGCGCCGGGCCACGTCGGCCATGGTCGCCATCGTTCCCGCCTTTCCGTCTTTCTGGCTGCCGCCGTGGGGCTTGGGGTCGTGTACGTGCCGTTCCGCCTGTCGGCGGCGAAGTGCCGCGTCCGCCGCCCGGCAGTACGTACGGCGTCTGGCCGACAGGGAACCTACCGCACGCGCAACCCGCGCGTAAGCGCTTGCGCAAGCGCTTACGCGCTGACTAGTGTCCGCCTCGACCCGCACGAGGACATCAGGAGCGGCACATGCGCGCAGTCGTGGTCGCGAAGCCCGGCGAGACCTCGGTGACGCGGGTCCCCGATCCGGTGCCGGGCCCGGGCGAGGTGGTGCTCCAGGTCGCCTCCTGCGGCCTGTGCGGCACCGACCTGCACATCCTCGCGGGCGAACTGCCCTCCGCCCGCTACCCGCTGGTGCCCGGCCACGAGCTGGCCGGCGAGGTCGTCGCCCTCGGGCCCGGCGTGGCGGGCCCCGCGGTCGGCACCCGGGTCGCCGTCGATCCCAACATCTCCTGCGGCCTGTGCCACTACTGCCGCATCGGCCGGGGAAACCTCTGCGACGACTACCGCGCGGTCGGCATCACCCGCGCCGGCGGCTTCGCCGAGCTGGTCGCCGTGCCGGCCCGGTCCTGCTACGCCCTGCCCGACGCGCTGTCGGCCGCCGCGGCGGGCCTGGTCGAGCCGCTGTCCTGCGCGGTGCACGGGCTCAGCCGGCTCCCGCGCCGCCCGGACCAGCACCACCTGATCTACGGCGCGGGCACCATGGGCCTGCTCATGGCCGCGGTGGTGCGCGACGCGGGCGCCGCCTCGGTGTCCGTGGTGGACCTCAACGAGGACCGGCTGGCCTTCGCCCGGACCTTCGCCGCGGACGCGGTGGCCGCCGACGCCGCGGCGCTCGGCCGGCCGCAGGGCTTCGAGGTCGTCATCGACGCCACGGGCGCGATCGCCGCGATCGAGGACGGGCTCGGCCGGGTCCGCAAGGGCGGCACCTTCCTCCAGTTCGGCGTCACCGACCCGGCCCGGTCCGCGGCCTTCTCGCCGTACCGCGTGTACAACGGCGAGATCGACATCGTCGGCTCGATGGCCGCGCACGACAGTGTCCAGCCCGCCATCGACCTGCTCGCCTCCGGGCGGCTGAACCTCGACCCGCTGGTCAGCGACGTGCTGGCGCTCGACAGCTTCGAGGACGCGCTCGCGCGCTTCCGCGCCGGTACGGGCCGCAAGCTGCACCTCGCGCCGCGCTGACCGGCCGGTCAGCGGATGACGGACACGATCCGGCAGACGGCTTCGGCGAGCCGCCGGTCGCCGCCGACCCGCGCGCGGGCCAGCGCGGTCTCCGGCTCGACGCCGCGCGTGCACAGCCGCCAGGCGGTCTCCGCGTCCAGCCGCACGGTGGCGGCCGGCTCACCGGGCCGTGCGTCCCCCAGGGACCAGCGCTCCGCGGTGGCGGTCACGTCCCAGGTGCCGCCGGCCGGGCCGTCCACCACCACCCGGACCAGGGTGCCGACGGGCGCGGCGGTGCCGCGCAGGGTGTGCGGCAGGGCCCGCAGGAAGGTGTCCAGCACCACGGACAGCGGGCGCGGGTCCGGGTCGGTGCCCCGCCCGGTGGCGTGCCGGATCTGCTGCCGGTGGGTCCAGTACTCGGTGAGGTCCCGGGCGCTGTCCAGCCACTTGGGCGCCGGGTCGACCCCGGCCCAGGAGACCCCGAGCGAGGGCCGCCCGGGATCGGCGGCCTCGAAGAGGCGGGCGACCGCGGCCCCGGTCACCTCCAGGGTGTCGACGAGGGCGGCCGGGCTGACGCGGGCGTGGGCGTCCACCCACTCCTGGTTGGCGCGGTGGATGAACGCCTCGAACGCCTCGCCCGGCGCGGGCGCTGGCCCTTCCCGGTGCCCGTCGCGGTCGCGGGCGAGGCGGAAGTAGTGGTCGCCGAGGAGGTGGGCGGCGACATCGCGCACGGTCCAGCCCGGCACCGCCTCCCGGCGCCAGTCGGCGGGCGCCAGGCCGCGCAGGTCGGCCACGAGCGCGGCGTGCTCGGGCGCGAACAGGGGACGGGCGTCGATCGGGGGGCCGAGCCAGGACAGGCCGGGCAGGTCGTCGGGCTGGGCGTCCATGCCCGCAGCCTGCCAGCGCTCGCCCGGGCCGGCCACCGGTTATCGCCGCCCCGCGCGGGGCGGCACCGGCCGCCGGCCCGGGCGGGCGCCGCGGCGCGGCCCGGCCGTACGGTGCGGCGGTCAGGGCGGCGGGTCACAGCCGCGGGGCCCAGCTGACGGGCCGCCAGAAGCCCCCTCTGCCGAGAGGCCGGGGGAGGGCGGCGCGGGCGGTTCCTTTGCACTCGAAGACGATCGGTTTGGGTAGGCTAACCTGACTTCGGTTAGGCTCGCCTAACTATTGATCGGTGAACCGTGTGAGGGGGAGTACCGCGTGACCCTGACCAGCCCGGCCGCGGCCGGACCCGCGACGGCGACCGCGCCGCCCCCGCCGCGCCGCACCGCGCGCCGCGTGGCCGGGCTCGTCGCCTCCGTCGGTGTCCTGCTGCTGGTGGCCGCCCTCAGCGTCGCGGTCGGCGCCAAACCCGTACCGCTCGGCGACGTCTGGCACGGGCTCTTCCACTACACCGGCCGCGACAGCGACGTCGTCATCCGGGACGTCCGCGTGCCGCGCACGCTGCTGGGCCTGCTCGTCGGCGTCGGCCTCGGCCTCGCGGGCGCCGTCATGCAGGCCCTCACCCGCAACCCGCTCGCCGATCCCGGCATCCTCGGCGTGCACGCGGGCGCGTCCGCCGCCGTCGTGTCGGCCATCAGCTTCCTCGGCGTCACCTCGCTGACCGGATACGTGTGGTTCGCCTTCCTGGGCGCCGCCGTGGTCTCCGCGCTGGTGTACGCGCTCGGCGGCAGCCGGACCGCCACGCCCGTACGGCTCGCGCTCGCCGGTACGGCGACGTACTCCGCGCTGTACGGCTACGTCTACGCCGTCCAACTGCTGGACTCCGCCGCCCTGGACCGTATGCGCTTTTGGACCGTGGGCTCGCTGGCCTCCGCCAACACGAGCGTCCTGCGGCAGGTCGCGCCGTTCCTCGGCGCCGGCATCCTGCTGGCCCTCGCGCTCGGCCGGGCCCTCAACGCCATGGCGCTCGGCGACGACACGGCGCGCGCGCTGGGCGCCCACCTCACCCGCACGCGCGTGCTGGCGATGGCCGCCGTCACCCTGCTGTGCGGCGCCGCGACCGCCGCCTGCGGACCGATCGCCTTCGTCGGCCTGATGGTGCCGCACATGGTGCGCGCGCTCACCGGGCCCGACCTGCGCTGGATCCTGCCGTACGCGGCCGTGCTCTCGCCCGTGCTGCTGCTGGGCGCCGACGTGCTCGGCAGGGTCGTCGCCCGGCCCGCCGAACTCCAGGTCGGCGTCGTCACCACCCTCGTCGGCGGGCCCGTGTTCATCTACCTGGTACGGCGCCGGAAGGTGGCCCAGCTGTGAAGCTCCCGCACCCGGCCCGGGGCCGGACCCGGCCGCGCATCGCCACGCTGCGCGCCCGCGGCCTGTCCGTGCGCGTGGACCTCCGCGCCACCGCCGCCGCCCTGCTGCTGCTCGTCCTGGCCCTGGCCATGGGCGTGCTGCTGGTCGGCACCGGCGACTACCCCGTCGCCCCCGCCGACGTCGTGCGCACCCTCCTCGGCGGCGGCACGCCCGCGCAGGACTTCGTCGTCAACGACCTGCGGCTGCCGCGCGTGCTCGTCGGGCTGCTCGTCGGGCTGTGCCTGGGCCTGGCCGGCGCCGTCTTCCAGAGCCTCACCCGCAACCCGCTCGGCAGCCCGGACGTGATCGGCTTCGGCCAGGGCGCGGCCGCCGGGGCGCTGACCGTCATCGTGCTCTTCCGGGGCGGCGCGGCCGAGGTGGCGGCCGGAGCGGTGGCCGGCGGCCTGCTGACCGGAGCCGCCATCTACGCGCTGGCCTGGTGCCGGGGCGTACACGGCTACCGGCTGGTGCTCGTCGGCATCGGCGCCTCCGCCGTGCTCAGCGCCGTCAACGGCTACCTGCTCACCAGGGCCGACCTGGTGGACGCCACCCGGGCCACGGTGTGGCTGACCGGCTCCCTCACCGGCCGGGACTGGGACCAGGTCTGGCCGCTGGCGTGCACCTGCGGCGTGCTGCTGCCCGCCGTGGCCGCCTGCGCGCGGGACCTGCGGATGCTGGAGACGGGCGACGACAGCGCGTACGCCCTCGGAGTGCGCGTCGAGCGGACCCGGCTGGTGCTCATGGCCGCCGCCGTCCTGCTCACCACGGCCGCCACGGCCGCGGCCGGCCCGCTGTCCTTCGTCGCCCTCACCGCCCCGCAGCTGGCCCGGCGGCTCACCCGCGCGCCCGGCCCCAACCTGCTGGCGTCCGCCCTGATGGGCGCCGCGCTGCTGGTCACCGCCGACTGGGCCGCGCAGCGCGCCTTCGGCGCCGACCGGCTGCCGGTCGGCGTGGTCACCGGCGTGCTCGGCGGCGGCTACCTGCTGTGGCTGCTCGTCAGCGAGCGCAGGGCGGGGCGGATGTGACCGGGCGGCACACCGGGACCGGCGCCGGCCGCCGGCCCGCGACGGAAGAGGGCCCGGCGCGGTACGGCGCGCGGGCGGACCGGGCGGGCGCCCGGACGCGGATCCGGGTACGGAGACGGGGGCGGGCAGCGTGACCCAGGCGACACGACGACACACCGGCACCGACGACAGCTTCGACAACGACGAGGACGTACGACAGCCCGTGGACGCCACCGCACCCCGTGACACCGCACCCCGTGACACCGCACCCCGTGACACCGCACCCCGTGACACCGCACCCTGTGACACCGCGCCCGGCGCTCCCGTGCCCGGCGAGCGGCCCCGGCAGCGGCTCACCGCCGCGGGCCTCACCCTGGCCTACGACGGGCGTACCGTCGCCGAGGACCTGACCGTCACCATCCCCGACCACTCCTTCACGGTGATCGTCGGGCCGAACGCCTGCGGCAAGTCCACCCTGCTGCGCGCCCTGTCCCGCATGCTCAGGCCCGCCGCTGGCACGGTGCTGCTGGACGGGCAGGCCATCGCCTCCCTGCCCGCCAAGAAGGTCGCCCGCACCCTCGGGCTGCTGCCGCAGACCTCCGTCGCCCCCGACGGCATCACCGTCGCCGACCTGGTGGCCCGCGGCCGCTACCCGCACCAGGGGCTGCTGCGGCAGTGGTCGCGGACCGACGAGCGGGTCGTCGCCGAGTCGATGGCCGCGACCGGCGTGGACGGGCTGGCCGACCGCCCCGTGGACGAGCTGTCCGGCGGGCAGCGCCAGCGGGTGTGGATCGCCATGGCCATCGCCCAGCAGACGCCGCTGCTGCTGCTGGACGAGCCCACCACCTACCTGGACATCCAGCACCAGATCGACGTGCTCGACCTGTGCGCCCAGCTCCACGAGGAGCAGGGCCGCACCCTCGTCGCCGTGCTCCACGACCTCAACCACGCGGCCCGCTACGCCACCCACCTCATCGCCCTGCGCGACGGGCGGATCGTCGCCGAGGGGCCGCCGCGGGAGGTCGTCACCGCGGCGCTGGTGGAGCGGGTGTTCGGCCTGCGCTGCCAGGTCATCGCCGACCCGGAGACCGGCACCCCGCTGGTCGTCCCCGCCGCCCGGCGCCGCCGCGCGGCCACCGGGGCCGGTACGGGCCCGGGCGGGCCCGCGGGCGCCGGGCGCGCCGCCCCCGCGGCGGCCCCCGCTACAGCAGCTTCCGCATCCGCAGCAGGTCGCGCAGGCTCGCCTCCAGCCTGACCCGGCCGCTGCCCCAGGCGCGCGCGAAGCCCAGCTCGCCGTCGACCAGCCTCAGCAGGTCCTCGCTCGCCATGGCCAGGCGGATCTGCGCGCGCTCCGCGGGCCGGCCCGGCGCGGTGGCCACCCGCTCGATCCGGCCATCTACGAGGCGGCCGGTGAACGTCACGTCCAGGTCCGTCATGTGGCAGCTCACGGACCGGTCGAGGGCGGCGGCGCGGCGCACGTCGCCCTCCGCCCCGGCCAGGTTCTCCGCCAGCCTGCCGAGCGCGTCGCGGCACTCCTCGATCGTGGCCATCCCGACCGACCGTACCGGAGGGTCCCGTACGCCGGGAAACACCCGGCGCGCGGTAGCGTCGAGGGCGTGACCGACCCCGCTGAGCCGCTGCCCGCCGCGCCGCCCGAGCCCCCCGCGCCCGTGTCCGGCGTGCCGACCGACCCGCCGGGCGCCCTGGAAGCGGAGCTTCCGCCCGGGGAGCCGCCCGAGGCGTCGGCCGGAGCGCTGCCCGAGGCGCCGGCCGGGGTGCCCGGCCCGGCGGCCCCGGCGCCGCTCGGCGTGCCCCGCACGCCCACCGGGGTGGCCGAGGTGGACGACCGGCTCGACCGGCTGGCCGACACCGACCACCTCCCCGTCGGCGACCACCTGGCGGTGTACGAGGATGTCCACGGCGGGCTGCGCGACGCGCTGGCCGCACTGGACCGGCAGCCCGGCCCGCCGGCCCCGCCGCGCACGTCCCCGGCCGGCCCCCACCACCCGGCCGGCCCGGCCAGGCCGGCGGACCCCGCGCGTCCCGCGCCCCCCAGGAGGTGAACCACCCGTGGCCGTGACCCGCCCGCGCCGCGCCCGGCTCGACGCGGAACTCGTCCGCCGGGGCCTGGCCCGCTCCCGCGAGCACGCCGGCCGGCTCATCGCCGAGGGCCGGGTGAGCGTCGGCGGCCAGACCGCGACCAAGGCGGCCACCCAGGTGGAGACCGGCGCCGCACTGCTGGTGGCCGAGGACGCCGGCGACCCCGGCTACGTCTCGCGCGGCGGGCACAAGCTCGCGGGCGCGCTGCGGGCCTTCAGCGACGAGTACCGGCGGCTCACCCAGGACCCGGCAGCCCCGGCAGCCCCGGCAGCACCCGAAGCCCTCGGAGCCCGCAGGGAAACCGCCGCGCGCCCCGCCGGCGGCCTGCGGATCGCCGGCCGCCGCGCGCTGGACGCCGGCGCGTCCACCGGCGGCTTCACCGACGTGCTGCTGCGCGCGGGCGCCGCCCACGTCGTCGCGGTCGACGTCGGCTACGGCCAGCTCGCCTGGTCGCTGCGCGCCGACGACCGGGTCACCGTACGGGACCGTACGAACGTGCGGGAGCTGACGCTGGAGCACGTCGGCGGCGAGCCGGTGGACCTCGTCGTCGGCGACCTGTCGTTCATCCCGCTGGGCCTGGTGCTGCCCGCCCTGGCCCGCTGCGCCGCACCCGACGCGGACCTGGTGCTGATGGTCAAGCCGCAGTTCGAGGTCGGCCGGGAGCGGCTGGGCAGCGGCGGCGTGGTGCGCAGCCCCGAGCTGCGCGCCGAGGCCGTGCGGACCGTGGCCCGGCGGGCCGCCGAGCTGGGCCTGGGCGTGCTGGGCGTCACGGCAAGCCCGCTGCCCGGACCGTCGGGCAATGTCGAATACTTTCTGTGGATGCGCGCCGGGGCGCCCGACCTCGACCCGGCCGATGTCGACCGTGCAGTGGCGGAGGGGCCCCGTTGACCACGTCTGATGCAGTACCCGGCTGCCCGGGAACACCGGGCGCACCGGAGGCGGGCGCACCGCGCACCGTCTTCCTGCTCGCGCACACCGGCCGCCCCGCGGCCGTCCGCAGCGCCGAACTGGTCGTCCAGGGCCTGCTGCGCTGCGGCATCGGCGTCCGGGTGCTCGCCGAGGAGGCCGCCGACCTGCCGCTGCCCGCGGCCGTCGAGCTGGTGGCCGCGGCGGACGACGTGCTGGACGGCTGCGAGCTGCTGATCGTCCTGGGCGGCGACGGCACGCTGCTGCGCGGCGCGGAGTTCGCCCGCGAGTCCGGCGTGCCGATGCTCGGCGTCAACCTCGGCCGGGTCGGCTTCCTCGCCGAGGCCGAGCGCGACGACCTCGACAAGGTGGTCGACCGCGTCGTCACCCGCAGCTACGAGGTCGAGGAGCGCATGACCCTCGACGTGCTCGTACGCAACGACGGGCAGATCGCCCACACCGACTGGGCGCTGAACGAGGCGTCCGTGGAGAAGGCCGCCCGCGAGCGCCTGCTGGAGGTCGTCACCGAGGTCGACGGCCGCCCCGTCTCACGCTTCGGCGGCGACGGCGTGGTGTGCGCCACGCCCACCGGGTCCACGGCCTACGCCTTCTCGGCGGGCGGCCCGGTGGTCTGGCCCGAGGTGGAGGCGCTGCTGATGGTGCCCATCAGCGCGCACGCCCTGTTCGCCAAGCCCCTGGTCACCGCGCCCGACTCGGTGCTCGCCGTGGAGGTGCAGCCGCAGACCCCGCACGGCGTGCTGTGGTGCGACGGGCGGCGCACGGTCGAACTGCCCGCCGGCGCGCGCGTGGAGGTGCGGCGCGGCGCCGTGCCCGTACGGTTGGCGCGGCTGCACCACGCGTCGTTCACCGACCGGTTGGTGGCCAAGTTCGCACTGCCGGTCGCCGGGTGGCGCGGCGCGCCCCAGTAGACCCCGCACGGCCCCGCACGCCCCCGCACGTGCCCGTCGCCCCCGGGCCGCCGCGGGTAACCCGCGCGGGTGTCCCGGCCGGGGTACGTCGCGCCGCGCGGGTGCGACCTCGTAGGGTCGGGGGCGTGCTGGAGGAGATGCGGATACGCGCGCTGGGCGTCATCGACGACGCCGTCGTCGAACTCTCGCCCGGCTTCACCGCCGTGACCGGTGAGACCGGCGCGGGCAAGACCATGGTCGTCACCAGCCTCGGCCTGCTGCTCGGCGGCCGCGCCGACGCCGCCCTGGTGCGCGTCGGCGCCAGGGCCGCGGTGGTCGAGGGCCGGATCGCGGTCGCCCCCGGGTCGGCCGCGGCCGACCGCGCGCAGGAGGCGGGCGCCGAACTCGACGACGGCGCGCTGCTGGTCAGCCGGACCGTCTCGGCCGAGGGCCGCTCGCGCGCCCACGTCGGCGGCCGGACCGTACCGGTGGGACTGCTCGCCGAGCTGGCCGACGACCTGGTGGCCGTGCACGGCCAGACCGACCAGCAGGGCCTGCTGCGCCCGGCGCGGCAGCGGCAGGCCCTGGACCGGTACGCGGGCGACGCCGTGGCCGGACCCCTCGCCGCGTACACCGCCGCCTACCGCGAACTGCGCGAGGTCACCGCCGAACTGGACGAGCTGACCACCCGCGCGCGCGAGCGGGCCCGGGAGGCCGACCTGCTCCGCTTCGGCCTGGAGGAGATCGCCGCCGCCGACCCGCGCCCCGGCGAGGACACCGAGCTGGCCGCCGAGGCGGAGCGGCTGGGCCACGCCGAGGCCCTGGCCTCCGCCGCCGCGGCCGCGCACACCGCGCTCGCCGGGGATCCGGAGGACCCGGAGGGCGTGGACGCGGGCACGCTGGTCGCCGGCGCCCACCGCGCCCTGGAGGCGGTCCGCGCCCACGACCCCGTCCTCGCCCAGCTCGCCGACCGGCTCGGCGAGGTGTCCATCCTGCTGTCCGACGTGGCCGGAGACCTCGCGGGCTACGCCGACGGGCTCGACGCCGACCCGCTGCGGCTGGCCGCCGTGGAGGAGCGCCGCGCCGCCCTCGCGCACCTCACCCGCAAGTACGCCGACGACATCGCCGGCGTCCTGGAGTGGGCCGAGCACGGCGCCGCCCGGCTGGCGGGCCTGGAGGGCGACGACGACCGCATCCGGGAGCTGACCGCCCGCCGCGAGGAGCTGCGCGCCGGCCTGGGCGCCCTGGCCGCCGCGCTCACCGACGCCCGCACCCGGGCCGCCGGCCGCTTCGCCGACGCGGTCACCGCCGAACTCGCCGAACTGGCCATGCCGCACGCGCGGGTCACCTTCGCGGTCCGGCAGACCGACGCCCCCGACCCGGCCGACGGCGTCGACGCGGGCGGCCGCCCGGTCCTGTTCGGCCCGCACGGCGCCGACGAGGTCGAACTCCTCCTCGCCCCGCACCCGGGCGCCCCGCCCCGGCCGATCGCCAAGGGCGCCTCGGGCGGCGAGCTGTCCCGCGTCATGCTCGCCGTCGAAGTGGTCTTCGCCGGCTCCGCGCCCGTGCCGACCTACCTCTTCGACGAGGTCGACGCGGGCGTCGGCGGCCGGGCCGCCGTGGAGGTGGGCCGCCGCCTGGCCCGGCTGGCCAGGACGGCGCAGGTGGTGGTCGTCACCCACCTGCCGCAGGTCGCCGCCTTCGCCGACCGGCACCTGGTGGTCGAGAAGACCAGCGACGGGTCGGTGACGCGCAGCGGCGTACGGGCCATGGAGGGCGAGGACCGGGTGCGCGAGCTGTCGCGCATGCTGGCCGGCCAGGAGGACTCCCGGCTGGCGCGCGCGCACGCGGAGGAACTGCTGGCGGCCGCCCGCGCGGGCCGCTGAGCGTCGAGGTCCTCGGTGGCCTTCGTACGGGCCGCCGCCCCGCGCGGGGCACCGGTGCCCCGCCCGCGCGGGGCGCACGGCGGCGTTTCCCGCGCCCGGCGGCGAGTCCGGGCGCGGGCCGGTGGCGCGCGGAGGGCGGGGGCGTTGCACCGGGGCACCTGCCAGGGCTGGCATTCTGGGCACAGCACGCCGCGCCGTATGCGCCCGGCGCCCGACACCCCCAGGAGCTCCGCCCGCGTGAGCACGACCCCCACCAGCCCGCCGGGCCCGCCGCGCGGGCAGCCGCCGCTGCACGCCGTCCAGGTGCTCGGCCACAGCGCGGCCAGCGGCGTGCACGTGCGGTCGCTGGCGGCCGGGCTGGTCGCGCGGGGCCTGAAGGTGACCGTCTGCGGCCCGGCGAGCGCCGAGCGCGGGTACGGCTTCGGGGCGGCGGGCGTGCGGTTCGCCGCCCTCGACACCCGCCCGGGCACCGGCGCCGCCGCCGTCGCCGCCTTGCGGGCGGCCTGCGTCGGCGCGGGCCTGGTGCACGCCCACGGCCTGCGCTCCGGGCTGCTGGCCGCGCTGGCGCTGCGCGCCCCCGCCCGCCCCGTCCCGCTGGTCGTCACCTGGCACACCAGGACGTACGCGCAAGGACCGCGGGCCCAGGTGGTGCACCTGATGGAGCGGCGCGTCACGCGCGCGGCCGCCGTCGTGCTCGGCGCCTCCTCCGACCTGGTGGACCGGGCCCGCGCCCGCGGCGCGCGCGACGCCCGGCTCGCGCTGATCGCGGTGCCCACGCCGGACTACCCGCCCTGGGACGACCTGCGCTCCCGGCACAAGGCGCGGGCCGAACTGGGTGTGGTGGAGCGGCCGTTGCTGTTCACGGCGGGCCGGCTGCGGCTGGACCGCGGGTACGGGCCGCTGCTGGACGCCGCCCGCCAGTGGCGCGCCCTGGACCCGCAGCCGCTGCTCGCCGTCGCGGGCGAGGGCCCGGACCGGCCCGCCATCCAGCACCGCATCGACGCCGAGGGGCTGCCGGTGCGGCTGCTCGGCCGCCGCCCCGACGTGCCCGACCTGCTCGCCGCGGCCGACGTGGCGGTGCTCTCCAGCCGCTGGGAGGCGCGGTCGGTGCTGGCCCAGGAGGCGCTGCACGCGGGCGTGCCGCTGGTGGCCACGGCCGTCGGCGGGGTGCCCGAACTGGTCGGCGCCGCCGCCGAACTCGTCCCGTACGCCGACCCGGAGGCCCTGGCGGAGGCTGTCACCAGGCTGCTCGCCGACCCCGCGCGCCGCGCGGAGCTGGCCGCGGCGGGCCGGGCGCAGGCCGTCACCTGGCCGACCGAGGACGACACCGTCGCGCACGTGCTGAGCGTCTACGACGAACTGGCCCATCGGTAGCGGCCCGCCGTCCCGGGACCGGGAGCCGGGGCCCGACCGGGCCCCGGCCAGGGCGCCGCCCTACCCGCCGTACGCGCCCGACGCGGTCAGCCGCAGCGCCGTGTCGATCAGCGGCACGTGGCTGAACGCCTGCGGGAAGTTGCCCACCTGGCGCTGGAGCCGCGGGTCCCACTCCTCCGCGAGCAGCCCCAGGTCGTTGCGCAGGGCGAGCAGCTTCTCGAACAGCTTGCGCGCCTCCTCGACCCGGCCGATCATCGCCAGGTCGTCCGCGAGCCAGAACGAACAGGCCAGGAACGCGCCCTCGTCGCCCGCGAGCCCGTCCACACCCGCGTCCTCGCCCGCCGTCGGGTAGCGCAGCACGAACCCGTCCGGGGTCGACAGCTCCCGCTGGATGGCCTCGATCGTGCCAATGACGCGCTTGTCGTCCGGCGGCAGGAAGCCCATCTGCGGGATGAGCAGCAGCGAGGCGTCCAGCTCCTTGGAGCCGTAGGACTGGGTGAAGGTGTTGCGCGCCGGGTCGTAGCCCTTCTCGCACACGTCCCGGTGGATCTCGTCGCGCAGGTCGCGCCAGCGGTCCAGGGGGCCGTCCACGTCGCCGGACTCGATCAGCTTGACCGTGCGGTCCACCGCCACCCAGGCCATCACCTTGGAGTGCACGAAGTGGCGGCGCGGGCCGCGCACCTCCCAGATGCCCTCGTCCGGCTCGTCCCAGTGGGACTCCAGGTAGCGGATCAGCTTGAGCTGGAGCACGCTCGCGTAGTCGTTGCGCGCGAGGCCGGTCATGTGCGCCAGGTGCAGGGCCTCGGTGACCTCGCCGTAGACGTCGAGCTGGAGCTGGCCGGCCGCGCCGTTGCCGATGCGCACCGGCTTGGAGCCCTCGTAGCCCGGCAGCCAGGGCAGCTCCGCCTCGGACAGCTCCCGCTCGCCCGCGATGCCGTACATGATCTGGAGGTTCTCCGGGTCGCCCGCGACCGCGCGCAGCAGCCACTCGCGCCACGCGCGGGCCTCGTCGCGGTAGCCGGTGCGCAGCAGCGACGACAGCGTGATCGCCGCGTCCCGCAGCCAGGTGAAGCGGTAGTCCCAGTTGCGGACGCCGCCGATCTCCTCGGGCAGCGACGTGGTGGGCGCGGCGACGATGCCGCCGGTGGGCGCGTAGGTGAGCGCCTTGAGGGTGATCAGCGAGCGCACCACCGCGTCCCGGTACGGGCCGTGGTACGTGCACTGCTCGACCCAGTCGCGCCAGAACCCCTCGGTGGCCTCCAGGGCGCCCTCCGGGTCGGGCAGGGCGGGCGGCTCCTTGTGCGAGGGCTGCCAGCTGATGGTGAAGGCGAGCCGGTCGCCGGGGGCGATGGTGAAGTCGGAGTACGTGGTGAGGTTCTTGCCGTAGGTGTCGGCGGCCGTGTCCAGCCACACCGAGTCCGGGCCCGCGACGGCCACCGTGCGCCCGTCCACCTTGTGCACCCACGGCACGACCCAGCCGTAGGAGAAGCGCATGCGCAGCGACGAGCGCATCGGCACCCGCCCGCTGACGCCCTCCACGATCCGGATCAGCTGCGGGGCGCCGTCCCGCGGGGGCATGAAGTCGATGACCCGGACCGTCCCGCGCGGGGTGTCCCACTCGGACTCCAGCACCAGCGAGTCGCCGCGGTAGCGCCGCCGGTCGGCCGGCGGCGGCGTGCTGCCCTGGGGGTGCGCGGGGCCCAGCCGCCAGAAGCCGTGCTCCTCGGTGCCCAGCAGCCCCGCGAAGACGGCGTGCGAGTCGAAGCGCGGCAGGCACAGCCAGTCCGCCGCGCCGTCCCTGCCGACGAGCGCGGCGGTCTGCATATCACCAATGAGTGCGTAGTCCTCGATACGCCCGGCCACGTGCATCCCCATTCGAACGGCCGCCGTCACCTCGCGAAGGCCACGACGGTCTCGGATTCCTCGACGCCGAGCTCCTGCTCCGGGGGCTTGCTGGATGGGTGCCGTGCCGGCCGGCTCGCATGCGTGCGTCCGAGCAGGATACGACGGGAAGCGGTGCTCCGCTTCCTGTCATCCCACATCGTGGCGTCTGATCGGGTGGCCGGGCCGGGTTGCCGGGCCATCCAGCCTACCCGATCGGTATGCGGGTGGTACACGGCCCCCGCCCTCCCGGCGCGCGCCCGCCGGGCGACCGGCGCGCTACCGTCCCACGCGCTCTTGACGCGGACCCCTCCCATAGGTCGCTGATACGCTGGTAGCCCGTGGAGCGGTGGGCACACGGGCCCCCGAACCAGAAGGCAGGCGCTCCCCGGCACCCGGGGCCGCTGCCGGACCGCACCTCACCCTCGCGACCACGGGAGCCCCCTCTTGGCCATCGCCGGTAAGCCCACGACGCCCAAGCACCTCTTCGTCACCGGGGGCGTCGCCTCCTCGCTCGGCAAGGGGCTGACGGCCTCCAGCCTGGGAGCCCTGCTCCAGGCCCGTGGCCTGCGGGTCACCATGCAGAAGCTCGACCCGTACCTCAACGTCGACCCCGGCACGATGAACCCCTTCCAGCACGGCGAGGTGTTCGTCACCAACGACGGCGCCGAGACGGACCTGGACATCGGCCACTACGAGCGCTTCCTGGACGTCGACCTGGACGGCTCGGCCAACGTCACCACCGGCCAGATCTACTCCACGGTGATCGCCAAGGAGCGGCGTGGCGAGTACCTGGGCGACACCGTGCAGGTCATCCCGCACATCACCAACGAGATCAAGCACCGCATCCGGCGGATGGCCACCGACGAGGTCGACGTCGTCATCACCGAGGTCGGCGGCACGGTCGGCGACATCGAGTCGCTGCCCTTCCTTGAAGCGGTCCGCCAGGTGCGGCACGAGGTCGGCCGCGACAACGTGTTCGTCGTCCACATCTCGCTGCTGCCCTACATCGGCCCGTCCGGCGAGCTGAAGACCAAGCCCACCCAGCACTCGGTGGCCGCCCTGCGCAGCATCGGCATCCAGCCGGACGCGATCGTGCTGCGAGCCGACCGCGAGGTGCCCACGTCCATCAAGCGCAAGATCTCGCTGATGTGCGACGTGGACGAGGCCGCCGTGGTCGCCGCCATCGACGCCAAGTCGATCTACGACATCCCCAAGGTGCTGCACTCCGAGGGCCTGGACGCGTACGTGGTGCGCCGCCTGGACCTGCCGTTCCGGGACGTGGACTGGACCCGCTGGGACGACCTGCTGCGCCGCGTCCACCAGCCCGACCACGAGGTCACCGTGGCCCTGGTGGGCAAGTACATCGACCTGCCCGACGCCTACCTGTCGGTCACCGAGGCGCTGCGCGCCGGCGGCTTCGCCAACAGCGCGCGGGTCACCGTCAAGTGGGTCATGTCCGACGACTGCCGCACCGCCGCCGGAGCCGCCGCCCAGCTCGGCGACGTGGACGCCGTCTGCATCCCCGGGGGCTTCGGCGAGCGCGGCGTGGAGGGCAAGGTCCGCGCCATCACCTACGCGCGCGAGCACCGCGTCCCGCTGCTCGGCCTGTGCCTGGGCCTTCAGTGCGTGGTCATCGAGGCCGCGCGCAACCTCGCGGGCATCGCGGGCGCCAACTCCACCGAGTTCGACGCGGCCACCCCCGACCCGGTCATCTCCACCATGGCCGAGCAGCTGGACATCGTGGCCGGCGAGGGCGACATGGGCGGCACCATGCGGCTGGGCCTGTACCCGGCCAAGCTCGCCGAGGGCTCCCTGGTGCGGGAGGTCTACGACGGCCAGCCGTACGTGGAGGAGCGGCACCGGCACCGCTACGAGGTCAACAACTCCTACCGCGGCGAGCTGGAGAAGAAGGCGGGCCTGGCCTTCTCCGGGACCTCGCCGGACAACCGGCTGGTGGAGTTCGTGGAGTACCCGCGCGAGACGCACCCCTACCTGGTGGCCACCCAGGCGCACCCCGAGCTGCGCTCCCGGCCCACCCGGCCGCACCCGCTGTTCGTGGGCCTGGTACGGGCCGCCGTCGAGCGCCGCCGGGACGCGGGCGCGCCGGCCGCGTAGCTCCCGCGCGGCCGCGCCGTGCCGCGCGGGCCGGGCCGCCCCGGCGCCGCCCGGCCGATACCGTGGCGACCGGTACGACCGCGAAGACGCTTTGGAGAGCCCATGGTCCTGCGGGACACCCCCGAGGAGTGGCGGGTCGCCGCCACCACCACCCCGTTCACCGGCAACAAGACGGGCGTGCGCACCGATCGCGTGATCGCGCCCGACGGTGCCACGCTGACCCGCGACTACCAGACCCACCCCGGCTCGGTGGCCGTCGTCGCCCTGGACGGCGCCGGCCGCGTCATCGTGCTCAGCCAGTACCGGCACCCCGTGCGCGGGCGGCTGTGGGAGATCCCGGCCGGGCTGCTCGACGTGCCCGGCGAGAACCCGCTGCACGCCGCCCGCCGGGAGCTGTACGAGGAGGCGCACGTCAAGGCCGAGGACTGGCGCGTCCTGGCCGACATCCACCCCTCGCCGGGCGGCTCCGACGAGGCGGTACGGATCTTCCTGGCCCGCGAGGTCTCCGAGGCCGAGGGCGAGCGCTTCGCGGGGGAGGACGAGGAGGCCGACATGGAGGTCGTCCGGGTGCCCCTGGACGACCTGGTGCGCGGCGTGCTCGCCGGAGACCTGCACAACACCTGCCTCGCGGTCGGCGTGCTGGCGCTGCGGGCCGCCCTGTCCGGCGACGGCCCCGAAGCCCTGCGCCCCGCCGACGCCCCGTGGCCGGCCCGGCCCTACCCGGCCTAGCCGGGCCCGTACGCACCGGCCCGCACCTCTCCCCGGCCCCCGCGCGTGCGCCGGTCTTCGACCGTCCGGTCCGACCATCGGTGAATCCGGCCATCGGTGAATCCGGTCAGGTGATTATTCGCGGTGTCGCCGCCCGGCGGCGCCGGGACGCTGACAGCCCGTGAACTACGCTCGGACGGACCCCGACCGCGCTCGCGGCGGGACCGGACGCGCGCGCAGGTGGACGGGAGTGTGGCCCGTGACGGAGCAGGCGGTTGACCTCGACGGGGCGCCCAGGGCGCCACGCGACGCCTCCGGCGCCCGGCGTCCGGGCGGCCCCCCGGGGGCGCGTGCCCACGCGCCCGCCGGGGACTCCGGCACCGGGCCGGAGGACGTCCGCACGCCGGGCGACGGCCCGGGCGCGG
>NZ_JAVSCF010000056.1:0-27372 GCF_031932565.1 Streptomyces sp. B1866 | reverse complement strand
AGTGATCTTCGTTGAGAAAACCTCAGTGACTGAACGAATTCCTCCGGTACTTCACCGCGAGGAAAGTCGTCACCCTCCTCCAGCCAGCCGATGTTGACTGCCTCGACTCCCTCGGGGACAGATCCGACGCTGTATTCGTAAGGGGATAGTTCCTCATACCGCGTCAATGGGCCCCCTTTTCGTCGCTGCCGTCGGCGTTCTGCCGGAAGATGGCACAGGGCGGTGGGTTTCAGTTCGTCCGGCTGGCGCCCGCCGCCCGCGCAAGGATGGCATGCGGGCGCGGCCTTCACGATCATGCTGAGTGGCACCAACGTGATCACGGACGGTCGCGCCCTTCGTCGTTCACCCGGCCCCGTCCAAGATCCGAGCACGCATCACGCCTGGCCCGGCGGTTCGGCCCGGTCCTGGCTACCGGTGAACAGGTTCCGCGCCACGGCCAGGGCATCGGCCATGTCTTTCTCATCTGTGTACGGCAGGCCGGCCTGCGGGCGGTACAGCGCGATGGGCTCAGCCAGGGTCTCGGAGATCTCCGTGTCGAGAAAATTCTGCACGAGAACGTCTTCGATTTCGCTGACGAGGTGAGTCGACTGGTCCTGGCCGCTCAGAAATCGGTCAATCATGCTCAGGAACTGCCCCTCTGGATTCATGGCAGATTCATCTCCTTTGGGATCATGACCGTGACGACGTGACTCTGGCCATGGTGTTGTCAATTGGCATGTCTACGATGCGGCAAGGATCTTGGCTTTTTCTTGCTCGTAGGCTTCGAGAGCCCAGGGCTCGTGATCGTAAAAGGCCTCCCAGAAACCCGGACGGTTCCAGAATGCTGGGCGAAGCGAGAACGATCCGCTCTCCAGCATGAAGAATTCCCAGGAAGGCGGGATTTTTGTGGACGTCACTGAGAAGAGGCGGCTGTCGAACAGGGCGGAGTGTTCAAGGTGGGAGTACTCGATCCGGAACCGAGTGTTCCTGTCGTCTCGTGAATATACTTCCAGGACCACGTATTCTCTGTCGAGGCTCAGTGTGTTTGCGCCCTGGTGGTAACGTTCTTCCACTCTCTGGGGGCCAGCGAATTTTACCCTCATGGGCGCTACCTTCTGTTCATGACCACCTTGAGTCATAATCAGCTCGTTGAGGCGCAGCCCCGTCGAGCTCTTTCTCTTCATGTGCGCCCCATGGTGTCAGAGAAAGTAGGGGTAGATATCGATTTGCGATGCCTGGAGAGTGATACGGGAGCCGATTTCGGGGAGTTCAACTCCTTGCGTGAATTCGATTAGTAGCAGGTCGTTCCCCATTCGCAGGCTTACGACCGCGTCTGTCCCCACGGCTTCAACGGTTCCGGTGAGTCTCGCCCTGCCCTCGGGTTCGGAATTCTCGCTGGCCACCGCTTCCTGTTTTCCTGTTGCCCAGGATGTGAGAGTATCGGGGACATCGAACTCGACGTGAAATGTGCTCCCAACGGTCGGAGGGGTTTCTCCCTTCCAGAGCCCCCAGGCTCTCCCTGATTGGCACTCAAATTCCACCAGATTCGATTTCGTCTGGCTGGAGTTGGTGATCGTGATCTGCACTATTTGACTCCGAGGGGTACTCTGGTCATGGTGTTGCCAATTACCCACTCGTTGGTGGGTGATATGAAATCCCAGGTTTCCATGTGGAAATGAAATTTCGTTGGCTTGCTGTTCATTTCGTGAGGTCCCATACGGATGCTTCGGTGGCCGTCGGCCGAGACGAGGCGGTCAGGGTCGGGCAAGCCCGTTCGGGGATGAATGTTGGTGTAAGGGCCGTCGCCCAAAAACTCTTCCCATGAATCCATGGCTTGGTTTGGCTTGAGCGGTTTGGAAGCTATTATCTCCGGTGTTTGTACCACCGTTTGCTGCGGCGGGCTAGCTGAATACGGCGCGAGCCCCAGCGGATCGGCCCACGTCACCGGATTGTGCACGTACGTGACCGGGTTCGGCGCCGGGACCAGCCCCAGCGGGTCCGGAGAGGCGTAGCGGGCCGTCGCGGGGTCGTAGTAGCGGTGGTGGTTGTAGTGCAGGCCCGTTTCCGGGTCGGCGTACTGGCCCGGGAAGCGCAGCGGCGTGTACGCCGTCGCGTCCCGGTTCCACGTCGTCGTCCCCCACAGCGTGGCCCGCGTGCGCCACGCCACCCCGCCCGCCTCGTCCACCAGGTGGGTCGGGGCGCCGACCAGGTCCGTGACGATGGCGAAGAAGCGCCGGTCGATCTCCGCCTGCGTGGTGGCGTCGGTGATGCGTTCGGTCTGGGTCAGCGGGTGGAGGCCGTCGTGGTCCCAGGTGAGCGTGACCGGGTGCGGCAGTCCGGCCGCCGTGGTGGTCTGCTCCACGAGCGTCGTGCCGTCCCAGGTGAAGTCCACCTGTTCGGCCACCTCGCCCGCCTGCGTCAGGCGCTGCTTGGAGATGCGGCGGCCCAGCGGGTCGTAGCGGTAGTGCCAGCGCGTGCCGTCCGGGGTGGTGACGGCCGTGAGGCGGTCCTCGGCGTCCCATTCGCAGCGCCAGGTGTCGGGTCGCTTCGACAGGCGGTCCTTCTGCCGCAGCACCACCCGCCCCGCCGCGTCGTGCTCGTACCGGACGCGGCCCGCGCGCGTGACGCGCGTGCCGGTGTACGCGCGCGGGCCGGTGGCCGCCGGGTCGGGGTGGTGGTCCGGCCAGGTGGCGTGGGTCTGGTTGCCCACCGCGTCGTAGGCGTACGTCTCCGTCCACTCGGGAGCGCGGACCGCCGTCACCCGGCCCGCCGCGTCCAGGTCGAAGGCGTGGGCGCCCGTGCCGGTGTCGTGCATTGCGGTGACGTGGCCGTCGGGGCGGTAGGTGTACGTACGCGCGTGCAGGGGGGACGAAGCAGCCGCCAGGGACTGGGCGGTCAGGCGGCCCAGCGGGTCCCAGGTGTGGGACAGCAGCAGGTCCTCGCCGATGCGGCGGGTCAGTTCGCGGCCCGCCGCGTCGTGGGCGAAGTCCAGCGTGTGGCCCGAGGCGGTCAGGCGCGTGGGCCTGCCCGCCGCGTCGTACGCCCACGTCGACACCGCGCCCGCCGGGGTCGTACGGCGCACCCGGCGGCCCGCCGCGTCGTACGCGTGGCCGACCACGCGGCCGTCCACCATCTCCGACCTGACCCGGCCCAGCCGGTCCCGCTGGAGGACCAGTTCGGCGTCCGGGCCGGTGGCCGAAACCAGCCGTCCCGCCTCGTCGTAGGCGTACGCCGTGGCCCGGCCCGCCGCGTCCTTGCCCACGACGCGGCCGAGCGCGTCGCGCTCCAGGGTGACGGTCTGGCCCAGCGGGTTCGTACGGGACGTCAGGGCCCCGGCGGCGTCGTAGCCGTAGGCCAGGGTGCGGCCGTCGAAGTCGGTCTCGGAGGTCAGGCGGCCTGCCGGGTCGTAGGTGTATGTCCAGGTCAGGCCCTGCGGGTCGACGACCCTGCGAAGGCGCAGCGCGGTGTCGTGCTCGAAGGTGTACCGCACGCCGTCCGGGCCGGTACGGGCGGCGAGCAGGTCGAAGTGCGTGTACTCGTAACGGGTGACGCCGCCGCACGGGTCCACGTGCCGGACGCGGTTGCCCTCGCCGTCGTACTCCCAGGTCTCCGCCGTCCCGTCCGGCCGGACGCGGCGCGCCAGACGGCCCTCGACCGTCCACTCCAGGCGGGTGACCGCGCCGAGGGGGTCGGTGACGGCGACCGGGCGGCCGAAGGCGTCGCGGTCGTACCGGGTCACCGCGCCGAGCGGGTCGGCGATCTCCACCGGCAGGCCCGCCGCATCGCACCGCACGCGCGTGACCGCGCCCAGGGGATCGGTGACCGAGGCGAGGTGCCCGCGCGGGTCGTAGCCGTAGCGGGTGGTGTGGCCCGCCGGGTCGGTCANTACCGGGTCACCGCGCCGAGCGGGTCGGCGATCTCCACCGGCAGGCCCGCCGCATCGCACCGCACGCGCGTGACCGCGCCCAGGGGATCGGTGACCGAGGCGAGGTGCCCGCGCGGGTCGTAGCCGTAGCGGGTGGTGTGGCCCGCCGGGTCGGTCAGCGCGGTGCGGTTGCCGTACGCGTCGTACTCCTGCCGCCACACCGCCCCGTCCGCGTCGGTGACCACGACCGGCAGTCCGAGGTCGCCGTAGACGGCGGTGGTCCCCCGGCCGTCCGGGCGGGTGACGGCCAGCAGGCGGCCCGCCGGGTCGTAGCGCAGGCTCGTGGTGCGGCCGAGCGCGTCGGTGCGGGTCAGGACGCGGCCCGTGCGGTCGTGGGTGGTGCGGGTGGTGTGGCCCAGCGGGTCGGTCACCGCCACGACCTGGCACGCGTCGTCCACCTCGTAGCGGGTGGCGTGGCCCTCGGGCGTGGTGACGGTGGTGACCCGGTGGCCGGTACGGGGGTCGGGCTCGCCGTAGGCGATGCGCACCGAGACGTGGCCCTCGGTGCCGCCTTCGGCGACGCAGCGGTCGCGGTGGTCGTAGACGTAGTCGTAGCGGCGGTCGTTGGTGTCGGTCCAGGCGGTGACCCGGTGCGCGTCGTCGTAGTCGAAACGCAGCGGGCGGCCGGTCGAGCCCGTCACCTCGGCGAGGTCGCCGTCCGCGGTGTAGCCGTAGCGGACCAGCTCCAGGTCGGCGCCGCCGGGACCGGCCCCGGCCAGACGCAGGGCGGCGATCCGGCGCTCCCGCGACCGGCCGCCGGCGACCGTGAACCGCAGGTGGTATCCGCCGGAGTGGACGACGCCCAGCGGCGTGCCGTCGGCGGCGTACTCGAAGACCAGCCGGTGCCCGCCCCGGTCGGTGACCTCCGCCAGGTGCGCCTCGCCGTCGCCGCCGCCCTCCGGCCCGGTGAAGTGCCATACTTCGCCGGTGCCGGGGTCGGTGACGGTGTAGTCGCCCGCCGCCGTGCGCTCCAGGGCGCGGCGCGGCCCGGTCGCGGGCCAGGTCGGCAGGCCGGGCGCGGGGTGCGGATAGGACAACAGCAGCCCGTCCTCGCAGACGAACACCACGCCCTCGGCGTCGATTTCCAGCCGCTGGTCGGCCGTGCTCGACCAGGACGGGCCGAACCACCGCCCCGCCCGGTACCCCGACTCCACCCGCCGCCGGAAGACCAGCGGCAGCGTGCCGGGCAGCGTCACGTCCGTCTGCGCCAGGTACATCCGGCCGGTGGCCAGGTCCACCGGGTCCGTGCCGCCGGAGGTACGGGCGTGGTCGGGCCTGCCGTACTCCGCGGGGCCGCCGGCGTCCCGCAGCATCCCGCGCCCCGGCGCCCGCCCGGCCGCGCCCAGCTCCCGCGCCGCCGCGCCCGTACGGCCCGCCGTGCCCAGCCCCTTGGTGCCGATCAGCTCGGGCACCAGGCGGCCCGCGCCCTCGGCCGGGTCCTTCTCGAAGGAGCCCCACATGTCCGACAGGGCCCCGGCCGGGTTCGCGGCCATCCGCGCCAGCCCGGCCGCGGTGCCGTTCAGCCCCGCGAGGTACGTGGCGGGGTGGGTGAGGTTGTACGGGTCCGTGGGGTTGAGGGAGCGGGCGAAGTCCACGAGGCCCGCCGTGCCGCGCACCACCCCGCCCGACAAGTGCTCCGCGTCCAGCCGCAGCCCGCCGACGCCCGCCTCGACCCGGTCCCCGTACGACGGTTTCGGCGGGGCCAGGGCGCGGGCCTGCTGGACCGCCCGGGTGGCGCCGCGGTGCGCGTCGTCACGCTGCCTGCGCGCCTCGGAGAGGATGTCGCGGGCCGCCTTCAGGTCGTCCGCGCCCGGGTCGTGGAACGCGCCGGGCCGGGCGGGCAGCGTGTCGCGGTCGCGTCGGTCGGCGGGGGTGTCACTGTAGGCGTCGACCGCCTTGTTGTACGCGTCCACCTGGTCGCGGTACGCGGCGCGGGCGTCGTGGGACGCCTTCTTGCCCTGCTTGTACCGGCGCACGGCCTCCTCGGCCTGCTGCTGAGCCCATTCCACCGTCCCGGCGAAGTCGCGCAGCGCGGCGGCGGCCTTCTCGCACGCGTCCGCCGCCGTGAACCACTTCTTCGGCTGGAGCCCCGCCTTCTCCCGGAAGGCGTCCGCCGTCTCGCCCCGGAAGGAGTGTGAGTCCAGCCCCTGTAACCCCCGGCCCACGTCGTCGAAGGCGGTCTTCAGGTCGGTGAGGTGCCCGGCGGTGGAGCGCAGCTTGCCGGGGCTGCCGTGGATGAGCTTCTTCGGGTCCTCGGTCTCGTCGAGTTGCAACTCGTCCACATCGGCGCCGAGCCGGTTCGCCACCGAGTCGGACTTGTCGCGGACCCAGTCCGCGCCGCTGTCCCAGCCGATGTCCTCCATCCGGTCGGCGGTGAAGTGGCCGACGTCGTCGACGGCCTCGCCGACCTTCTCCTCGGCCTTCTTGACGATGTGCTTGACCGGGTCCGGTACGAAGTCCCCGAGCCCCAACGGTGCACCCCCTCAAACGGCTTTCCGGGCCTGTCGATGTCCCGCGCCCGCCGGTTCCCGTCACCGGCCGCCGGCGGCGTCCTTCCAGGTCTGCGCCGCGTCGTGGCCCGCCTGCTCGAAGGAGCGCCCGCTGTAGTCCGGCGCGTCGGGGGTGAGGACGTCGTCCCAGCTCTGGTCCGCGACCTCCTCCTCGGAGGCGTGCGGGTTGCCGGTGGGCGACACGGCGTTCACCGCGACCTTCAGCGTGCCCGCGAGGTACCGGTCCTCCTCCCAGTGGGTCCCGGCCGCGATCCCCAACTGGTCGGCCAGCTCACTCGCGTCCTGGACCAGCGTCCGCACCCCCCACTCCCACTGGTCGCAGAACCCCTCGAAGGCGTCGGCCAGCCCGCCGCCGCCCGCCTCCATCTTGGTCATGGCCAGCTCGGACAGGCCCGCGCCCTGAAGCGCGTCGGTGGTGCCCCCGATGCCCTTCAGCTCGCCGACGGCGGACCGCAGACCCCGGGTGATCAGATCGACGGACTCCTTGCCGACCTCCAGGTCGCCGCGACCGCTCACGCCTCTCCCTGCCGCGCGCCGGCCTCCGCCTCGTCGGCGTCGACGGCGGCGCCGTCCGGGACGATGCCCGTGACCGGCGGGAACAGCATGGCCCCGGCCTCGTCCGCCACGTCGACCGCCACCCCGGCCGGAACGCCCAGCTCCGGCACCATGGCGTCCACCAGCCGCGCGCCGAGCACCGCGACGTACGCCCACTCCTGGCCGGGACCCGCCCCGCGGGCCAGGGCGAAGCGCGCCAGCGGCTCCTCGCCGGTGAACGCGTAGATCCACCGGATTCCGCCGAACTCCCCGGTCATCAGCCCGCCGTCGGCGACCGGCACCAGCACGGCCGTACGCCGGAACTCGCCCACCATCGCGGCCGGATCCCCGGTCCCCGCCCGTACCGCCGCTATGTGCCCGGCCAACTCCATGCGGCCCATCGTCACACCGGCCGGTCGGCTGCCGCAACGAGGCCCGCCGGGCGGGCCTCCCGGGCGCGTCCATGGCCGTGGTCCTGTCCGTCGCCCGTGCTACTCGCCGCCGTAGAGCCGCGCCAGGTCCACGAGCGCGACGGCTCCGTCCTGGTCGGCGGCGCGGCGAAGGTCGTCGGAGAAGCCCGCTCCGCTGAAGCACAGCAGGCGCGTGCCGTCGGCGGGAACGGCGCCCCGCGCGCGGAGCAGGTCGCGGATGTGCTGGAGGCGGCGCAGGTGACCGAGCCCCATGGTCTCGTTCCACTTGGCCTCGCCGATGGCGAGCAGGGCCTCGCGGTCGGGTCCGGCGTCCTCGCAGTGCCCGAAGACGGCGATGTCGACCTCGCGGCTGGTCCTGGCGGCCGGGTCGTTGACCGTTCCGCTGGCGACGCGGGCAGGGTGGCCGCCCAGGGTCTCCGGCGCGGCGTGCCACCGGGCCCACTCCCGGCACAGGGTCTCGAAGTGGGGCCCGAGGACCTTGCTGCGGAAGGTCGACTGGGCACGGCCCCATACGGCCGGGGCGCGGCCGGGGCGCTCCAGGTCGCCCCAGGAAGGACGCATGACGGCGTGGTAGAAGGTCACGAGGGGTTCGGCGATCCGGTAGGCCCACCGGTTGCCCCGGAACGCGTCGGGCTCGTGGCGGATGAGGCCGACGTCCTCCAGGACGCTGAGCGGGTGCGCGAGGTCGGTCGACTTGCGGCCGAGGTAGTCGGCGATGCCGCCGCGCGCGGCGTTGCCCAGGGCGATGGCGGCCAGTACGGAGTGGTACAGCGCGGTGTCGTGCAGGTCGGGCTCCTCGGCGAGCAGGTAGCGGGCCTCGCGGAAGAGGGGGCGGCCAGGGTTGAGCACGGCGCGGACCACCCAGTCGTCGAAGTCGTCGGGCCCCTGGGGCGTGTCGCCCTGGGTGAACTCCCGCCGGTACGCGGGCGTGCCGCCGACGACGGCGTGGGTGAGGGCGGCGGTGCGGGGGTCGGCGATCTCCCAGAACCGGGCGGCGAGGCGGTAGTCCAGGGTCGGCACGACGAGTTCGAGCCCGGCCCGGCCGCGCAGCGGGGCGCTGCCGGACAGCAGCCGTCCCATGAAGGACAGGGCGGAGCCGCACAGCAGCAGCCGCACGGGCGTGTTGTCGCGCTGGGCCGAGGGGTCCAGGGCGCGCTGGATGATGGACGGCAGGGCGGGCGAGGCCTTGGCGAGGAAGGGGAACTCGTCGATGACGACGGTCGTGGGCCCGTCCGTAGCGACGCGCAGCAACCGGGCTACCGCCTCGTCCCAGCCCGCGAAGCGAAACGGCACCGGCTCCCCGCAGTAGTCGGCGAGCGCCGCGCCGAACTGCCGCAGGGCGTCGGCCTCGGTGGTCTCCGTGGCGGTGAACATGAAGCCGCCCGAGGCCCGGGTGAGCGCGTCGAGCAGGAACGTCTTGCCCTGGCGCCGCCGCCCGGACACGACGCCGAGCGTGGCCTCACGGCCCGGATAGCGCACGAACCGCGCCAGCTCGGCCCACTGGAACTCGCGGTCGAACATCTCGGGGGGCTTGTCCATCACGCCTCGCCAGGGATCGATAGGTGCAGTTATTATAACTGGACCTATCCAAGCTGCGGGCTGGCGTGCGCCTGCGCGAGCCCCGCCGGTCGGCGAGGTCGGCGACGAGCGTCAACCCCTGCGGCATGGGCAGACCGCTAAACTCCGGGCATGTCCGACGAGATCGTTCCCTGGCGGCCGATCGAGCCGCTTCCGGATCTCAACGGCGAAATCGTCGCCCGGCTGGCCGCGGTGGACGCGCTCCAGGAAGCGTGGAAGGAGACGCAGGCCACCGCCTCCCCCGCCGAGGTCAGGGCGTCGCTGGAACGCGGACTCCGCCGCCACGCCATCGAGACGGGCATCATCGAGCGTCTGTACGACATGAGCTGGGGGGTCACCGAAGCGCTGGTCGCGGAGGGGCTGACGACTGAGGTGGCCGCGACCGAGGGCGAGGTCACACAGGACACGCTCGCGATCATCAAGGACCAGTTCGACGCTCTCTCCTACCTGGTCGACTGGTCCAGGGAGAACCACGACCTGTCGATCCATTTCGTCCGGGAGCTGCACGCGCTGATCGTGCGCCACCAGCCCACCTACGAAGGGCGAGACCAGTTCGGGAGGACCGTCAGCGTCCGTCTGAAGCCCGGCGCCTGGAAGGAACTCGACAACACGATCACGCGATCGGACGGAGTGGTCCTCCAGTGCGCGCCGCCGCTGGTCGTGGAAGAGGAAATGCGACGCCTGGTCGATCTCTACCGGGAGACGGCCCAGGCGCATCCCCTCGTGCGTGCTGCCTGGCTTCACCACCGTTTTATTCAGATCCACCCGTTTTCAGACGGCAACGGCCGGGTGGCCAGAGCCCTCACCCTCCTGGCCCTCCAGCGCGCGCATTTCGCGCCCATCACGGTGGACCGGACCCAGCGGCGCACGTACATCGCGGCGCTCGACGAGGCCAACGCCGGTGACCTGCGCCCCCTGGTCCGGCTTTTCGCCAGCCTCGAAGAGAAGGCACTGCGCGCCGAGCTGCGAACGCCGCTCTCCCCGGTGTCCGACGCGGTCGGTGCGGTGGCGGTGGCCCGTGCCTACGCCTCCCGGCTCATGGCGCGGGAAGTCGAGGACCACGCCCTCAAGGCCCGGAACGCGGCACAGCTCGCGGCCGACCTGCACCGCCGACTGACGCGTTTCCTGACCGACCTGTCCACCGAGATGGAGGAGGCGTTCAGGCAGTTCGATCCCGAAGCCCTCGCGCGAGTGCAGAGCGCCGCTCCTCCGGCCCCCGAGGCGCGCTACTGGCATGGTCAGCTCGTGCACGCCGCCCGGCTGTCGGACTTCTACGCGAATCTCTCGGACGGCTCGTGGTGGGTCCGTATCCACCTGCGGGTACGGGGACAACTGCTGCGGTTCATCGCCGCGGTCCAGAAGGTCGGCCGGGGCGAGACGGGCGTGCTGGCCCTGACGGTCTACGCGGAGGTTCTGGACTCCTCGCCCAGCGAGTCCGAGCGTCCGGCGTTCTTGTTCCGGGTGTTCGAGCACCCGAACGTTCCCGAGAGCGTGACCTTCGTCCACACCGACGACGCGGAAACGCGGTGGCCGGAGGTCGAGCAGGTCGTCGACGACGCGCTCAGCTCAGCCATCAGCCGGTTCGCCGAGCACCTGGCGTAGGGGCCACGCGTGGAAGCCCCGCCGGGCGGGCGGGGCTTCGGGTGCGGTGGCGGGGTGGGTCAGGCCTGGCCGAGGGTGTCGTGCTTGACGGCGGTGACGAAGGTGTCCCAGGCGGGGACCTGGAAGACGAGGGCGGGGCCGTCAGGGTTCTTGCTGTCGCGGACGGGGACGAACCCGGGGATACCGAGGGCTGTTTCGATGCACTCGGTGATGAGGTCGCTTCCGCTGTGGCTGCTCTTGTGCCACTGGACGGAGCTGAGGTCGAGTCGAGGGTGGTGCATTTCGGTACTTACTCTCCATGACGGATCGGATCAGGTCGGCAGAGGCATCGGGTGGTAGCGCCATCGCCCGCACATGTTCCAGCATCAGCGCATACCGTGCCACTTCCTTTGGGTCTTCGACCAAAATCCCTCTGTTGGAACCCTCGAGGTACGCCAGGTCCGGGCGGTGGGAGAAGGACATGACGGTGAGTGATCCTCCCAGAGCGGGAGGTGTGGGGGAGTCGAACGGAATCACCTGGATGCCGACGTTGTCGTTTTCCTTCTGGACTGTCAGCAGATGGCTCAACTGGTCGTACATCGTGGCGGTACTGCCCACCCGGCGATGCAGTACGGCCTCGTCGAGTACGGTCCACATTGTAGGGGGTTCGGGTCGGGCCAGGATTTTCTTCCGAGCCATTCGTTCGGACAGGGCACGTTCGATTTGTTCCCCGAGGTTGGGGCGTGCTCCCTCGAACAAGGCGCGTGCGTAGGCCTCTGTTTGCAGCAAGCCCGGGACGGTCTGTGGCAGGTACTTGACCATTTTTGCGGCCTTGGCCTCGTACTTGATGAACCACAGGTACCAGTTCTCGAAGAGGGAACGCCTGGCGTGTCCCCACAGGTCCGTCAAGTCCCCGTCCGCCTTCAAGACGGAGTCCAGGGACTCGTTCACGTCTTTGGGTGGCACCTCGTTACCCAGTTCGAACTGGGCGATCCGGCTGTGGGTGACGTGGACCTTGTCCCCCAACTGCTGCTGCGTCCACCCGGCGAGGACGCGCAACTTGCGTACTTTCGCCCCGTACAGCGCCGCCAGCGACGCGGACGGGTCCAGCTCCTTGGGCGCGGGCATGGCTCCTCCCCTTTTTGGTTCTCGCTCCCCGCAAACCGCTGACCTACCGGTCGCAGCGACAGCCGGAGTAAAACTGGTCCGGCAGTGATGGCTGCTCTCCCCCAGAGCGAACAGACTTACGTGAGGTACCCGTTGGCGAACACCCCCTCAACGACCGAGGCGTTCCAGGCCGTTGTCGCTAGGATGACACAGGAACTCCGCGAAGTGGCCCCAGGTGGATATGAAATCACCATCCGATCGCGCGCTTTGACCCACCAGGAATCGCACAGCCTTGCTGGTGGCGAACGTGTGCCCGAATGCCGCCCGCAGCGGCTCATGATGAACCTCGTGGAGGAGCCGGCGGACGCGGAAGCGGCCCTCACCGAGCTGGAGAACGTCCTGGCGTATTTCGGGATCGGGCTGCCCGAGGCGCGGGTCGTACGGCCGTGCGAGCGCTGCACGGAATCGCGCCCGTGTTCGTATATTGCGCTGGGCAGTATCCAGGTGGAAGAGGCACGGGAATGGGTGGCGGCGATTCGCGAGGCGCTCCGGAGGGACTTGCCGGAGATCCGTCACGCGACGGCGGGCGGCTCTGACCCGGCCACCACGGCGGCCCCGGCCGCCACCTGACGACGGCCCTCCCGTCCGGTCTGCGGCCGGTCGCCGACCGCCCGGCCCGTGCGCTCGCCCCCGTGGCGCACGGGCCGGGCCCGTCCGTCCCCGGTCCTATAACCAGGGCGAGTTGGCGCCCGGCGCAAGATGCGGAATCGTGAGCGCTCACGGGGGTAGATGACACCAAGGCCGACAAATCCCGGGGCGGACCATGAAAAGGCTGGTTGCGAGACTCTGGCGGGCGATCAACGGCCGGATGCAGTGGCGCGTTCTGTGGCTGGCGAACGCCACGTTCATGGTCGGCGTCACCGGAATCGTGCGGGACGACGAGGGACGGGTGCTGCTGCTGAAGCACCGGCTCTGGCCCGAGGGGCGCCAGTGGGGGCTGCCCACCGGCTATGCCAACGCGGGCGAGAAGTTCGAGGACACCGTCGTGCGCGAGGTGGCGGAGGAGACCGGGCTGAAGGTCACTGTGGCCGAAGGGCGTCCGGCGCACCTGAAGAGCGGCTACCGGCTCCGCGTCGAAGTGGCCTATGAAGCGTTCTTCGTCGGTGGTGAACTCCGGTTGGACGCCTTCGAGATCGAGGAGGCCGGGTGGTTCCGACCGGACCGGCTCCCGCGAGACCTCCAGGAGTCCCACCGACGGCTGATCCTGCGCGAACCTGTGGACTGACCCCGGGGAGATCCCTCGCCGGGCCGTCGCTGCCCGACCTCACTGCCATTCGCGTGCGACCGTCCCACCTATGGGTGCTACTTTCCAATGCCGAAGGTGGCAAGATGGGTAGTATCAGCGTAGACTATGGGTATGAAGATCAGTGTCAGTCTGCCCGAGGCGGATGTCGCCTTCCTCGACGAGTATGGAGCCGAGACCTCTGCCGATTCGCGCTCCGCCGTGATACATGCCGCGATCGAGCTGCTCCGCGCCGCCCGACTGGAGGACGACTACCAGCAGGCGTGGCAGGAGTGGGGACAGGACGAGTCCACGGCCGCGTGGGACGGCGCCATGGGAGACGGCCTCGCCGATGCGTCGCGGTGATATCTACCTGATCGACTTCGACCCCGTGCGCGGCAGCGAGGCGAGCAAGGCCCGGCCCGCCGCCATCGTCTCGAACGACTCCGCGAACCGGTCCGCCGCCAGATACGGTCGTGGCGTGTTGACGGTCGTACCCATCACCTCGAACACGGACCGGGTCTTCCCCTTCCAGGTCCTGCTCGACGCCGTCTCCTGCGGACTGGACCGCGACTCGAAAGCGCAGGCCGAGCAAGTCCGGGCGGTGGCAGTCGAACGCCTGCTGCACCGGATCGGTGCGATTCCCCCGGAACGGATGGCTCTGCTCGACGCGGCTCTGCGCCTGCACCTCGCCTTGTAGTCGGCCGTGCAGGCCCGCCCGGCGGCCCCCGGGCTACCCGGCGGCGGCTTCACACAGCCGTCGCACGGATGTCAGACCCGGGTGGCAGGCTGAGTCACATGAACCTCGCACCCCTCGCCTACCGCCTCCGCGCCCGTACGCACCGAGCCGTGGCCGGTTCGAGCCGTCGGCCGCGGTGGCCTGTCAGGGCCGTGGTTTCGGTCGCCGCCGCCGGGCTGGTGGCCGCCTCCGGCCTGGTGTCCACCGGCGCGACGACGGCCGCCGCCGCGACGCTGCCCGGCTGCCAGACCACCGCGCCGGGGCAGAAGACCCTGGACGGCGTGCGCACGGCCTCGCGCGACGTCCCGGCCGCTCCGTTCGGGCTCGCCTACGCGCCGAGCGGCCCCACGGCGTTCGTGACGCTGAAGGGCGACCTGGGAGTGCTCGCCACGGACTCGTTCCCGCCTCGCCTGGTCCGGCGGATACCGCTGCCCGTGGCGAGCCTGGGCGGCAGCGGGGCGACCGGGCTCGCGCTGACGCATGACGGGCGTTACCTGCTCGCCGCCACGGGCAGCGGCGCGATCGTGGTCGACGCGGCGAAGGCGGCGGCCGGGACGGCGGGCGCGGTCCTCGGCACGCTGACCGGCACGGCCGGGACCAGCGCGATCCAGGTGGCGCTGTCGCCCGACGACCGGTACGCATTCGTCACCCAGGAGTACGGCAACAGCCAGACCGGCGACCGCGGCGGCATCGAGGTCTTCGACCTGAGCAAGGCGGTCACCAGCGGGTTCCCCGCCAGCGCGTACGTCGGCAGCCTCACTCTCGGCAAGGCGGTCGTCGGCGTCGCGGTGTCCCCCGACGGGCGGCGGGTGTACGCGACCAGCCAGCTCGCCCCGGACGGCTCGGGCCCGGGCCTGCTCAGCGTCGCCGATCTCGCCACGCTGGAGACCGCCCCCGGCAGGGCCCTGCTGGGCAGCGTGCCCGCCGGGTGCAATCCGGTGCGGGTCGCCGCCGCGCCCGACGGCGCGACGGTGTGGGTCACCGCGCGGCAGAGCAACGCCCTGCTCGCCTTCGACGCCGCACGCCTGACCGCCGACCCCGGCAACGCCCTGCTCACCTCGGTGCAGGTCGGCACCGCCCCGGTCGGCCTGGCCTTCACCGGCGGCGGCTCCCGTATCGTCACCGCCGACTCCAACCGGTTCGCCGCCGAGGGCGCCGTCACGGGGCTGACCGTCGTGGACACCCAGGCCGCCCTCCAGGGCGCGAAGGCGGGCCTGGGCCGAATACCCACCGGGGCCTTCCCCCGCGAGCTGGCCCTCAGCCCGGACGGGCGCACCCTCCTCGTCTCCGACTTCGGCTCCCGGCAGGTGCGGGCGGTGGACGTCACCACCCTGCCTTGAGGCTGTCTCGTTGCAGCCCTGTGACGGGACCGGCGGGGCGCGCGCGGACGGTGGCACCCTTGGTGCCATGAGCAAGCGTCTGCGCGTCCGCGCCCCCGAGCTGCGCGGACGGGCCTGGATCAACACCGGCGGCAAGCACCTGACCCTCGCGGACCTGCGCGGGCGCATCGCGGTGCTGGATTTTTGGACGTTCTGCTGCGTCAACTGTCTGCACGTCCTGGACGAGTTGCGGGAGCTGGAGGAGAAGCACCGGGACACCGTGGTGATCGTCGGCGTGCACTCGCCGAAGTTCGTGCACGAGGCCGATCCGGAGGCGGTCGCCGACGCCGTGGAGCGGTACGAGGTCGCCCACCCGGTGCTGGACGACCCGGAGCTGGCCACCTGGAAGCAGTACGCGGTACGGGCCTGGCCCACGCTCGTCGTGATCGACCCCGAGGGGTACGTGGTGGCGCAGCACGCGGGCGAGGGGCACGCGCACGCCGTCGAGGCGCTGGTCGCCGAACTGGAGGCCGAGCACGCGGCCAAGGGCACGCTGCGGCGCGGCGACGGCCCGTACGTACCGCCGGAGCCGGTGGCCGGAGACCTGCGGTTCCCGGGCAAGGCGGTGCGGCTGCCGGGCGGCACCTTCCTGGTGTCGGACACCACGCGGCACGCGTTGGTGGAGCTGGCCGCCGACGGTGAGACGGTGCTGCGCCGGATCGGTCGGGGGAGCAGGGGGCTGGCGGACGGCGGGCCGGACCGGGCCCGGTTCTCCGAGCCGCAGGGGCTGGCGCTGCTGCCGGACGGCACGGTGGCCGTCGCCGACACCGTCAACCACGCGCTGCGCCGCTACGATCCGGCCACCGGCGAGGTCACCACGCTGGCGGGCACCGGGCGGCAGTGGTGGCAGGGCGAGCCCACGGCGGGGCCCGCGCGCGAGGTCAGCCTGTCCTCGCCGTGGGACGTGGCCTGGTTCGCGGACCGGCTGTGGATCGCCATGGCGGGCGTGCACCAGCTGTGGACGTACGACCCGCAGTCCGACACCGTACGGGCGGCGGCCGGGACGACCAACGAGGGCCTGGTCGACGGGCCCGCCGCCGAGGCGTGGTTCGCCCAGCCCTCCGGCCTGGCGGCCACGCCCGACCGGCTGTGGGTGGCCGATTCGGAGACCTCGGCCCTGCGGTGGGTGGAGCGCGACGGCGACGGGTTCGCGGTCGTCACGGCCGTGGGCACCGGCCTGTTCGACTTCGGCCACCGCGACGGGCCCGCCGCCCGGGCCCTGCTCCAGCACCCGCTCGGCGTGACCGCGCTGCCCGACGGCTCGGTGGCCGTCGCCGACACGTACAACCACGCGCTGCGCCGCTACGATCCGGCCACCGGCGAGGTGACCACCCTGGCCACGGACCTGCGCGAGCCGTCCGGCGCGGTGCTCGCCGACGGCGACCTGGTGGTGGTGGAGTCCGCCCGGCACCGGCTGACCCGGCTGCGGCTGCCGGAAGAGGCCGTACGGGTCGAGCCGGCCGCCCACCGCACCCGGCGAGCCGCCACCGAGGTCGCCCCCGGAGCGCTGCGCCTGGAGGTGGTCTTCCAGCCGCCGACGGGCCAGAAGCTCGACACCCGCCACGGCCCGGCCACCCGCCTCCAGGTCGGCTCCACGCCGCCGGGCCTGCTGGCCTCCGGCGCGGGCACGGGCCCGGAGCTGCACCGCGAGCTGGTCCTGGCCGAGGGCGTCACGGAGGGCGTGCTGCACGTCTCGGCGATGGCCGCATCCTGCGACGCCGACCCGGAGAACCCGTACCCGGCCTGCCACATGCACCAGCAGGACTGGGGGGTGCCGGTGCGGGTCACGCCCGGCGGCGCGGACCGGCTGCCGCTGGTGCTGGCCGGCTTGGACGCGGTGGGTTGAACCTCGGGCGTACGGGATTCGTCAAGCGCCGGTGGCTGCTGATGCTCATGAGGCGTGGGCCCCGAATCGTCAGGGCTCTCGGCATATGCCTCTCCGATATGTCGGGCAGCCAGAGATTACAGGGGGAATATTATCTTCGCTTGACTGTCGTGATGGTCTTTCAGTTCGTTGGATGGGTAGGGCACACTGTTCCTTGCCAGAGCGGTATGGTCTTTTCTCGTGGGGGGAATCATGGCTGCTGCCGGCAATGGACCTTCGCCGTCACCCGGCGTCCCCGGCCCGCCGAACCGCCTGCGGCGCTCGTGGCTGTGGCTCGGCCGTCAGCATCCCGGGACCATCTGGGGAGCACTCATCGTGGCCGTGGTCGGCGGGCTCATCCCGGTGTTCGTGGGAGGTGGCGGCGACGACGCCCAGAGCGCCAGTGCCGCGGATCCCGGGTCCAGGGAGTGCCGCGGGGCGAGCTGTGAGGGGAAGAGCCCGGAGGGCTACGGCTGCGGCGGCGACGGCAAAGTGATCCGTGAGAAGGCCGAACCGGTGCGGCTCCAGATCAAGTACAGCGCTGCCTGCAAGGCGGCCTGGGCCAAGATCACCGAGGCGGATGTCGGTGACATGGTCACCGTCTCGCGCGGTGCGGGCAAAACGCGGAGAGGGGTGATCCACAACGACCACGACCAGTTCACCCCGATGGTCGCTGCCGAGGGCGAATTCGCCCTGAAGGCATGTGCACAGGCGAACGATGCGAAGGGGGAGCCTGCGTGGGAGCAGTTCTGCATCACCGCGTCCGCCGACGACATCCGCTGACCTCTGTTGTCCCGCGCTTGTCGAGGCGGTGCCGTTCGGTGCGGCGCTGTGCCGCCGCCGTCCTCGCCGTCGTCCCGGGCGCCGCCGAGCGGCTGGACGAGCCCGGTGGGCCCGCCCCCCGCTGACGAGTGCTGGAGGTCCCTCACACCTCAGTCGTAGGAGGTCCCTCGGACGTCAGTCGTAGTAGCTGTGGTGGTGGCGGTGGTGCAGGTGGTCCTCGTCCACCACCGGGGTCACGGGCGTCGACGCCCCGAAGGGCCGCCGCTTCAGTACGCTGATGTACGCGGACATGCCGATGATGCCGACGCACATCAGAATCAGGCCGATGATGTGGACGTTGAAACCGTCTCCGTTCCACGGTGTCGCGAGGGTGAGGATCGCGCCCACCGCGAGCATGGCGATGCAGCCTCCCAAGCCCATGTCTGCCTCCCGTATCGATTGGCCGTTCGGGCTGGTCCTCTCTTCGCGTACCCGGCCCACTAACAGCCAATCAGGGCAATTCGCCGACGGGCGGCCGCTCACCCCTCCAGAAACGCCGTCAGCGCCCGGTACAGCAGGTACGGGTCCCGCGCGCCGCACAGTTCGCGCGCCGAGTGCATGGACAGGATCGCCACGCCCACGTCGACGGTCGCGATGCCGTGCCGGGCCGCGGTGATCGGGCCGATAGTGGTGCCGCAGGGGACGGCGTTGTTGGAGACGAAGGTCTGCCAGGGCACGTCCGCCCGCTCGCACGCCGCCGCGAACACGGCCCGTCCGTCGCCGTCCGTCGCGTACCGCTGGTTGACGTTGACCTTCAGCAGCGGGCCGCCGTTCGGCAGCGGGTGGTGGCCCGGCTCGTGGCGCTCGGCGTAGTTGGGGTGCACGGCGTGGCCGGTGTCGGAGGACAGGCAGACGCTGGCCGCGAAGGCGCGCGCCCGGTCGTCGTACGAGCCGCCGCGCGCGAAGACCGACCGCTCCAGCACGCCGCCGAGCAGCGGGCCCTCGGCGCCGGTGTCGGACTGGCTGCCGTTCTCCTCGTGGTCGAAGGCGGCCAGTACGGGGATGGCGGGCAGGCGGTGGTGGGCGGCGGCGGAGGTGAGCGCGGCCGTACCGGCGTGGACGGACAGCAGGTTGTCCATCCGGGGCCCGGCCAGCAGCTCCCGGTCGCGGCCCAGGAAGGCGGGCGGCTCGATCGCGTGCGCCATCAGGTCCCAGCCGAGCACGTCCTCGGCCGCCACCCCGGCCTCCTCGGCGACGAAGCGGACCAGGCCGCCGCGCTCCACGTCCCCCAGGCCCCAGATCGGCGTCATGTGCCGCTGCCGGTCGAGCTTCAGGCCCTCGGTGTTCACCGCCCGGTCCAGGTGCACGGCCAGTTGGGGTACGCGCAGCAGCGGCCGGTCGGCGAGCACCAGGCGGCGGGTGCCGTCGCGCAGGGTGATCCGGCCGGACAGGCCCAGGTCCCGGTCGAGCCAGGTGTTCAGCAGCGTGCCGCCGTAGATCTCGACCGCGACCTGCCGCCAGCCGTACGCCCCGGTGTCCGGGTGCGGCTTGACGCGCAGGTTGGGGGAGTCGGTGTGGGCGCCGACGATCCGGAAGGGGGTGGCCGGGGTCGCGCCCTCCGGCACGTACCAGGCGATGAGCGCGCCGCCGCGCAGCACGTACCGGCCGCCGGTGCCGCCGTCCCACGCGTCGGTCTCGCGGACCTGGCGGAACCCGGCCTTCTCCAGCTTCGCGGCCGCGTTCGCCACCGCGTGGTACGGGGACGGGCTGGCGGCCAGGTAGGCCATCAGGTCGTCGGTGTGGCCGCCGGCGGGGCTTTCGGGGCTGCCGGGGCCGGCGGGGCTGTGCGCTGAGGTCATGCCCCCACAATAGGGAGCCGGTGCCGGACCGCCCGCCGGAGCGGGTCGGCCGTTCGGGCCGGGTTCGCCGGACGGCGCCGGGTCTGCTGTCCGGGTCCGATGTCCGGGTCGGCGCCGGTGCACCTCGGCCGGCCGTCCGGTGCGCTGCGCGCGTACCGGACGGCCGGGCCGTTCCCGAGGCGACCGCCCTGAAGGCGGTGAGACGCAGGTCTCAGAACGCGGCCTCGTCCAGGTCCATCACCGACTTGTCGGTGTTCTCCGCCACCTGGCGCCGCATCGCGACCCCCGGCAGCACCTCGCGCGCGAAGAACTTCGCGACCGCGACCTTGCCCTCGTAGAACGCCTTGTCCCGCGGGGAGACGCCCTCCGCCAGCTTCTGGGCGGCGACGGCCGCGCCGCGCAGCAGCAGGTAGCCGATCACCACGTCGCCGGAGGCCAGCAGCAGGCCGGTGGTGTTGAGGCCGACCTTGTAGATGGACGTGACGTCCTTCTCGGTGGCGGTCAGGTCGGTCAGCAGGACGCCGACGATGCCCTCCAGCTCGGCGGCGGCCTTGGCCAGCTCGTCGCGGGCGGCGGCCAGCTCCTCCCCGCCCGCCGCGTCGGCCAGGAACGTCTTGATCTCCTCCGAGACCGCCGTCAGCGCCTTGCCCTGGTCGCGGACGATCTTGCGGAAGAAGAAGTCCTGGCCCTGGATGGCGGTGGTGCCCTCGTACAGGGTGTCGATCTTGGCGTCCCGGATGTACTGCTCGATCGGGTACTCCTGGAGGAAGCCGGAGCCGCCGAGCGTCTGGAGGGACTGGGCGAGCTGCTCGTACGCCTTCTCCGAGCCGTAGCCCTTGACGATCGGCAGCAGCAGGTCGTTGATCCGGTGCTCGGCGGAGGTGTCCTCGCCCGCCGTCTCCTTGATCTCGATCGCGTCCTGGACGGTCGCGGTGTAGAGCACCAGGGCGCGCAGGCCCTCGGCGTACGCCTTCTGAGTGAGCAGCGAGCGGCGCACGTCCGGGTGGTGGGTGATGGTGACGCGCGGGGCGGACTTGTCGGTGAAGGCGGCCAGGTCCGGGCCCTGGACGCGCTCCTTGGCGTACTCCAGCGCGTTGAGGTAGCCGGTGGACAGGGTGGCCATGGCCTTCGTGCCGACCATCATCCGCGCGAACTCGATGATCTTGAACATCTGGCGGATGCCCTCGTGCTTCTCGCCGAGCAGCCAGCCCTTGGCGGGGCGGCTCTCGCCGAAGGTCACCTCGCAGGTGTTGGAGACCTTCAGGCCCATCTTGTGCTCGACGTTCGTCACGTAGGCGCCGTTGCGCTCGCCCAGCTCGCCGGAGTCCCAGTCGAAGTCGTACTTCGGCACGATGAACAGCGACAGGCCCTTGGTGCCCGGGCCGTGGCCCTCGGGGCGGGCCAGCACGAAGTGGATGATGTTCTCGGTGAGGTCGTGCTCGGCGGAGGTGATGAACCGCTTGACGCCCTCGATGTGCCAGGAGCCGTCCGCCTGCTGGATGGCCTTGGTGCGGCCGGCGCCCACGTCGGAGCCGGCGTCGGGCTCGGTGAGGACCATGGTGGAGCCCCAGCCGAGGTCCGTCATGCGCTGGGCGATCTTGCGCTGCTCCTCGGTGCCCTCGTCCCAGAGCACGCCGGCGAAGGACGGACCGGAGTTGTACATCCAGATCGGCGCGTTGGAGCCGAGGATCTGCTCGCCGCAGGCCCACAGCAGCGAGCGCGGGCAGGTGGTGCCGCCCAGCTCGGCGGGGATGCCCAGGCGCCACCACTCGGCGTCGACGTACGCCTGGTAGCTCTTCTTGAAGGACTCCGGGAGGGGCGCGGTGTTGGTCGCCGGGTCGAAGACGGGAGGGTTGCGGTCGGAGTCCGCGTAGGACGCGGCCAGCTCGTTGGCCGCCAGGCGGGAGATCTCGGACAGGATGCTCTTGGCGGTCTCGACGTCCGTGTCCGCGTACACCCCGGTGCCGTACACCTCACCGCGCCCGAGCACCTCGAAGAGGTTGAACTCGATGTCGCGGACATTCGACTTGTAGTGGCCCATGTGACGGCTCCGTAGAGGCTCGGGAGGGTCGTCCCCTCTCGTATCGAACAACCGGCTACGACCATCATGCTACCCGTCGGTAATAAAGGGCAACCCTCTGGTCGAGGCCTGTGATTCAGTAGGCTTCGGTTCATGTACGGCTACGACCAGAGCGCGAGCGCGGGGGCGGGGTACGCTCCGCCGCCGCCCCCGCAGCAGCCGCACCCCTCCCACCAGCCGAGTTTCCCGCACCAGCCAGGTCCGGGCGGCTACGGCGAGCAGCCCCTCTACCCCGAGCCGTCGCCGCCGTCGCTCGCGGACGCGGTGCGCGCCTTCACCACCGGCGCCATGTCGGCGGAGGACTTCCAGCAGATCTTCTCGACGTCCAAGGTCTACTGCCCGCGCGGCGACAACCCCGGGTTCCTGGCCCTGCACAGCACCCAGCAGCCGGTGATCCCGATGTTCACCACGCTGAAGGAGCTGCGGCGGTACGCGGGCAAGGAGTCGAAGTACTTCGTGATCACCGGCGCCGAGGTGATCGACCTGCTGCCGACGGGCTACGGCTTCGTGCTGGACATGGAGGGCGACCACCGGATGGTCTTCGACGCCAAGGCGGTGGAGCAGATGGTCGACTTCATGATGCGGCGGATGTACGGGTAGCCGGGCAGAGGCCCGCCGGCCTCTCGCGGCCCGGTCCCGTCGGGCCCAGGCTTCCGTCCGGCGCTCACCGCCTCCGCCCCCGGCTCTCTCGTGAGTCCCGCGTGCGGGTCTCGCGCGGGCGGGGGCCTTCGCGTGTCCGCGGGCCGGTTCCGGTACGTCCGATGGTCTACGCAGGCATAAGCGGAATGCGCATTCCGTGACGCACTTGGCGGGGAATGCCACCCACTGGCGCGTTGTTCATCGTTCAACTAGATTGCACGATGACCGACCGAGGAGGCCGTCATGCCCGCCGTGACCGTGGACAACCCCCTGACCCTGCCGCGCGTCGCCGCGCCCGCCGAGGCCCGGCAGCGGCCGGTCCTCGCCGTCAGCACCGCCCCCAGCGGCCTGGAGGGGGAGGGCTTCCCGGTCCGGCGCGCCTTCGCGGGCATCGACTACCGGCACCTGAGCCCGTTCATCATGATGGACCAGATGGGCGAGGTGGAGTACGCGGCCGGCGAGGCCCGCGGCACGCCGTGGCACCCGCACCGCGGCTTCGAGACCGTCACGTACCTCATCGACGGCACCTTCGTGCACCAGGACTCGCACGGCGGCGGCGGCGTCATCCACGGCGGCGACACCCAGTGGATGACCGCGGGCTCCGGCCTGCTGCACATCGAGGCGCCGCCGCCCGAGCTGGTCGCCCGCGGCGGCCTGTTCCACGGCCTCCAGCTGTGGGTCAACCTGCCGCGCGCCGACAAGATGATGGCCCCCCGCTACCAGGACATCGGCGGCGGCCGGATCCGCCTGCTCACCTCCGCCGACGGCGGCGCGCTGCTGCGGCTGATCGCGGGCGCGGTCGACGGCCACCAGGGCCCCGGCGTCACCCACACGCCGATCACCATGCTGCACGTCTCGGTCAGCCCCGGCGCCGAGGTCACCCTCCCGTGGCGCGCCGACTTCAACGGGCTGGCGTACGCGCTGGCGGGCAGCGGCACGGCGGGCGCCGAGCGGCGGCCGTTCCACACCGGCCAGACGGTGGTCTTCGGCGCGGGCGACGCGCTGACGGTACGGGCGGACGAGCGGCAGGAGTCGCGCCACGCGCACTTCGAGGTGGTGCTGCTGGGCGGGCAGCCGATCCGCGAGCCGATGGAGCACTACGGGCCGTTCGTGATGAACACGCGCGAGGAGCTGGCCCAGGCCCTGGAGGACTTCCGGGCCGGGCGGCTGGGCACGGTGCCGGCCCAGGAGGCGTGAGGGGCGCAGGGGGCTTTCCGTCCCTCCGCCCCGCCCGAGTCGGGCAGCCGACTCGGGCGGGGCGGCCCGGGAGGGGGAGTCAGGCCAAGGTCCGTAACGCCGCGGCCGATGCCACCATCCCCTCCCTTTCCAGCGAGGCGATCACGTCTGCCACCACCGCGTTCGGCGGGCGCTTCCAGGCGTCTGCGATCTGGGCAAGCCCCGCGTACACCAGCCGCGGCGACAGGTCCACCTGCGCTTCGATGAACGCGTCCGGATGGACGGCCTGCACATCCCACGGGGACAGCTTCTCCGCAGGGAAGTCCGCCAGGTTGAACGTGACGATGACCTGTGCCTTCGCGCGGATGGCGGCCGCCAGGACGTGGCGGTCGCCAGGGTCCGGCAGATCGAGTATGCCGATCAGCGGTTCGTAGCCCTTGACCAGCACGTCCCGGATCGAGCCGGCCATCAGCCCCGCGTCCGGTCCAGCTTTCGCGGATCCAGGTCGGGTCGGTTCTCCTTCAGGCTGCGGAAGATCTCGTCGAGGATCTGGTCCGTCCACTTCGCCTGCACAAGGCCCATCTGCGCGAGGCGGATGAGGACGTCGCGCAAGGTGCTCGGATACAGGACATTGGCGTCGTAGACGGCGACGAAAGCCACGGACTAAAGGCTGTCCCGTAATCCCTGGTGGATCAGCGAGCGGCGTCAGATGCGGTCAATCGCAAGGCGGCGGAGCGTCCGAATAGTGGTTCTATTCGGACGTTTCGCCAACGCCGCGAGTGGCCGTAGCTGGCGTCGGGAGCCCGCCAGGGATTGCGGGACAGCCTTTAGCTCATTCCCATCTCCTGGCCGAGCTGGGTGAGTTCATCGGCGGCCAGTCGGCGGCGGTGATCGTCCTTGCGCTGGTACTCCAGCAGGGACGACGCGGTGATTCTGCGGTGCGTGCCGACGGTCCGGTACTCGATCTCCCCGGCCTCCAGGAGCCCGATCAGATAGGGGCGGGACACGTTGAGCATGTCGGCGGCTTGCTGAGTGGTGAGCTCGGCGTCGGACGGGACGACGGACACGGCCCGGCCGGCGCCGAGGTGCGCGAGGAGCGACGCGAGGAGTTCCACAGCCTCGCGAGGAAGGGCCAGGGGTTCACGTCCGCCTCCGTCCTGAACGCTGACGTGGATCTGGGATGCGTCCTGGTGTTCTGCCAGGTAGGTCCGAACCCGGGCGAGGGCGTGGTTCGCGGTTTCCTGCTGGTCGTCCGGCAGCTTCACCGGACGGATGTCGACCTTGGTCATTTGCGCCCCCTGATTGCGGTGAGTGGGCGCCACTGCGAGTCCGTTGCCGTTGGTGCGGCGACAGACTGGGGTGAGGCTGTGGCGGGTCTGCGTGGTGCGGGTCAGCGCTGTCCATCCAGTATCCGCAATAATCGAAGCAAGCGCAAGAAGTGAATTGCAGTGCACGCGGACGCCCTCGGATGACGTTCCCCCCTGCGTGCATGCCGCGAAGCCGCGACGTGGCCTCTCCTGCACGGTGCCGACCAGCCCGACCGGCTGGATCTCCAGCCGGTCCACCGGACGGAAGCGTCGGGGCGGCTCCGGGCGGGCCGTACGCCGCGGCGTACGGGCCCCGCGTGCACGGACCCGCACGGATACGCTCCGGGCGGGCGGACCGGCGCGTCTCCGGCCGAGGGTGGCGACGGTAGTCTTGACCGTCGGCCGTGCGCGGCGACCAGCCCGACCAGCCCCCGACCAGACGACTTGGATGAACGATGCATCGGTACCGGTCCCACACCTGCGGCGAGCTCCGCGCCGCTGACGTCGACACCGACGTGCGGCTCTCCGGCTGGCTGCACAACCGGCGGAACCTGGGCGGCATCCTCTTCATCGACCTGCGCGACCACTACGGCCTGGTCCAGCTCGTCGTGCGCCCCGACGCCACCGCCGCGAACGACGCGCTCAGCTCGCTGCCCAAGGAGACCGTCGTCCGCGTCGACGGCCGCGTCATCGCGCGCGGCGCGGAGAACGTCAACCCCGACCTGCCCACCGGCGAGATCGAGGTGGAGGTCGCAGAGGTCGAGGTGCTGGGCGCGGCCGAGCCGCTGCCGTTCACCGTCTTCCCGGAGGACGGGGTGAACGAGGAGCGGCGCCTGGAGTACCGCTTCCTTGACCTGCGCCGCGAGCGCATGCACCGCAACATCATGCTGCGCTCCGCCGTCATCGCCACGCTGCGCCAGAAGATGACCGGGCTCGGCTTCACCGAGCTGGCCACCCCGATCCTGTCGGCCACCTCCCCGGAGGGCGCGCGCGACTTCCTGGTGCCCTCGCGGCTGCACGCGGGCCGGTTCTACGCGCTGCCGCAGGCCCCGCAGCAGTTCAAGCAGCTGCTGATGATCGCGGGCTTCGACCGCTACTTCCAGATCGCGCCCTGCTTCCGCGACGAGGACGCCCGCGCCGATCGCTCGCCGGGCGAGTTCTACCAGCTCGACGTGGAGATGAGCTTCGTCGAGCAGGAGGACGTCTTCCAGGTCATCGAGAAGGTGATGACCGACCTGTTCGAGGAGTTCGGCGGCGGACGGCACGTCACCTCGCCGTTCCCGCGCATCCCGTTCCGCGAGGCGCTGCTGAGGTACGGGTCGGACAAGCCGGACCTGCGCGCGCGCCTCGAACTGGTCGACGTCAGCCACGTCTTCGCCGACTCCGGCTTCAAGGCGTTCGCCGGGCGGCACGTGCGGGCCCTGCCGGTGCCCGACTGTGCCGGGCAGCCGCGCAAGTTCTTCGACCAGCTCGGCGAGTACGCCGTCGAACAGGGCGCCAAGGGCCTGGCCTGGGTGCGGATCGGCGAGGACGGCACGCTCACCGGGCCGATCGCGAAGTTCCTGACCCAGGAGGACACCGAGCGGCTGGTCGCCGAGGTCGGCGGCAAGCCCGGCACGGCGGTCTTCTTCGGCGCGGGCGAGTTCGACGAGGTGTCGCGGATCATGGGCGCGGTGCGGGTCGAGGCCGCGCGGCGCGCCGGGCACTTCGAAGACGGCGTGTTCCGGTTCTGCTGGATCGTGGACTTCCCGATGTTCGAGCGCAACGAGGACACCGGGCAGGTCGAGTTCTCCCACAACCCCTTCTCGATGCCGCAGGGCGGCCTGGACGCGCTGCTCACCCAGGACCCGCTGGACGTGCTGGCCTGGCAGTACGACATCGTCTGCAACGGCGTCGAGCTGTCCTCCGGCGCCATCCGGAACCACGAACCGGACGTGATGTACAAGGCGTTCGAGATCGCGGGGTACGGGCGCGAGGACGTCGAGCGGGAGTTCGGCGGCATGCTGCGCGCGTTCCGCTTCGGCGCGCCGCCGCACGGCGGCATCGCCCCGGGCGTCGACCGCATCGTGATGCTGCTGGCCGACGAGCCCAACATCCGCGAGACCATCGCCTTCCCGCTCAACGGCAACGCGCAGGATCTGCTGATGGGCGCGCCCAGCGAGGTGGACGAGGCGCGGCTGCGGGAGCTGCACCTGTCGGTGCGCCGGCCGCAGACCAAGGTCAGGCAGGCGGCGCCCGGCCGGTCGGCCGGGCAGGCGGAAGGGACGGACGGGGCCGAACGGATGGAAGGGGCCGAACGGACGGACTCGTCCGCGCCGTGACCAGGCCCACGGGGAATATCCTCCCGGACAGCAACCTCGCCGGTACCCTCCCGCGTTACACAGATGTGGAGAACAACGTGGAAGCAGGTGCGGTGCGGGCGGCGACGCCCTTAAGGCCGCTGGGTGCGCCGCCGGGAGCGCCGTCGGGCACGCCCCTGGCGGCTCCCGCCGCTCCCTCCGGCGGCTCCGGCCGCACCGACTCTCCGGCTCCGGCTGCGGCGCCTGAGCCGGACTCGGCGTCGGCGGGGGCCGCGCCGGGCGGGGCACCGGTCCCCAGACCCGGCCGCGGCCGCCACGCGCGGCGCGGGCCCGGCCGGGG
>NZ_JAVSCF010000055.1:22808-27568 GCF_031932565.1 Streptomyces sp. B1866 | reverse complement strand
TGCCCGGGGCCGCGGCCGGCCGGACGCGGTCGGCCAGGGGCGCGGACCAGGCGCGGTGCACGGCTCGTGCCGTCCGGCCGGCGGCCGCCGGACCCTGCGGTGCCTGGAAGCCGCTACCGGCCAGGGCGGCGGGACACGGGCCGTGGGCGGACCGCCGCCCCCGCCCGCGGCGGCCGGGGCGGGACACCGGCTAACGCTCCTGCGGCCGCTGGTCCTTGTAGGGCTCCTCAAGGCTGCGCTCGGGGTCGCGCGGGCGCAGCAGTCCCTCCTGCACCACCGAGACCAGCAGGCGGCCCGACCGGTCGTAGATGCGGCCGCGCGCCAGCCCCCGGCCCCCGGTCGCGATGGGCGACTCCTGGTCGTAGAGGAACCACTCGTCGGTGCGGAACGGCCGGTGGAACCACATGGCGTGGTCCAGCGAGGCCATGTCGAAGCCCCGCGGGCCCCACAGCGGTTCGACGGGCACCCGGACGGTGTCGAGCAGCACCATGTCGCTGGCGTAGGTGAGCGCGCAGGTGTGCACGAGCGGGTCGTCACCGAGCGGTCCGACCGCGCGCATCCACACCGCGCTGCGCGGCTCGGCGTCCTTGAGCTCTTCCCTGGTCCAGCGCAGCCGGTCGACGTAGCGGATGTCGAACGGCTGCCTGCGGGCCATCTTCTCCAGCGCCTCGGGCAGCCCGCCCAGGTGCTCGCGGATCTCGTCGGCGAGCCTCGGCAGGCCCTCCGGCCCCGGCACCTCGGGCATCGGCAGCTGCTGCTCGATCCCCGGCTCCGGCAGATGGAAGGAGGCCGTCAGATTGAAGATCGTCCGACCCTGCTGGACGGCGACCACCCGGCGGGTGGTGAAGGACCGTCCGTCCCGGACCCGCTCCACCTGGTACACGATGGGCACGCCGGGCCGTCCCGGGCGCAGGAAGTACGCGTGCAGCGAGTGCACCGGCCGCTGCCCGTCGGTGGTCCGCCCCGCGGCCACCAGCGCCTGGCCGGCCACCTGCCCGCCGAACACGCGCTGCAGCGACTCGTCGGGGCTGCGGCCGCGGAAGATGTTCACCTCGATCTGCTCCAGGTCGAGCAGGTCGACCAGGCGGTCGGCGGGACTGGACATCGCCGGCACTCCTTCGTTCGTCGTATCAGCCCTCTCGGCGGCGCGCCGGCGGCTACAGCGGCCCCACCCCGGTGACCCGCACGACAGCGCGCCCCTCCTCGTCGGAGGCCGCCAGGTCCACCTCGGCGGAGATGCCCCAGTCGTGGTCGCCGTCCGGGTCGTCGAAGGTCTGCCGCACCAGCCACAGCCCGTGCTCCGGCTGCTCCTCGATGCGCAGCAGCTTCGGCCCGCGCGCCTCGGGCCCGGTGCCCAGCTCCTCGTACTCCGCCCAGTAGGCGTCCATGGCGCCGCCCCAGCGCCCGGCGTCCCAGCCCGACCCCTCGTCCAGCTCGCCGAGCTCCTCGATCCGGTCCCACGCGGCCAGCTCGACCCGCCGGAACAGAGCGTTGCGCACCAGGACCCGGAAGGCCCGCGCGTTCGCCGTGACCGGCCTGACCTGGTCGGCGCGCTCCTGGGCCTGCTCGGCCGTCTCCTGCTCCGGATTGGCCAGCTGCTCCCACTCGTCCAGCAGGCTGGAGTCGACCTGCCGCACCATCTCGCCGAGCCAGGCCACGATGTCCTGGAAGTCGTCCGACTTCAGATCGTCGGGGACCGTGTGGTCCAGCGCCTTGTAGGCGCTCGCCAGGTAGCGCAGCACGATTCCCTCGGTCCGCGCCAGGTCGTAGAAGGCGACGAACTCCGAAAAGGTCATCGCCCGCTCGTACATGTCGCGGACCACGGACTTCGGCGACAGCGGATGGTCGCCCACCCACGGGTGGCTCTTGCGGTACAGGCCGTAGGCGTGGAACAGCAGCTCCTCCAGCGGCATGGGGTGGGTGATCTCCCGCACCCGCTCCATGCGCTCCTCGTACTCCACCCCCTCGGCCTTCATCGCGGCGACCGCCTCCCCGCGCGCCTTGTTCTGCTGGGACACCAGGATCGGCCGCGGGTCGTCCAGCGTGGACTCCACGACCGAGACCATGTCCAGGGCGTAGGAGGGGGACGCGGGGTCCAGGACCTCGAAGGTGGCGAGCGCGAAGGTGGACAGCGGCTGGTTCAGGGCGAAGTCCTGCTGGAGATCGACCGTCAGCCGCACCACCGGGCCGCCGTCGTCCTTGCCGCTCCCGACCTGTTCCACCACGCCGCCGTCCAGCAGCGAGCGGTAGATGGCGATGGCCCGGCGGATGTGCCGCAGCTGGTTCCGGCGCGGCTCGTGGTTGTCCTCCAGCAGCCGGCGCATCGCCGTGAACGGGTCGCCCGGCCGGGCGATGACCGACAGCAGCATGGCGTGGGTGACGCGGAAGCGGGACGTCAGCGGCTCCGGTTCGGAGGCGATCAGCTTCTCGAACGTGTTCTGGGTCCAGTTGACGAAGCCCTCCGGGGCCTTCTTGCGGACCACCTTGCGGCGCTTCTTCGGGTCGTCCCCGGCCTTGGCGAGCGCCTTCTCGTTCTCGATGACGTGCTCGGGCGCCTGCGCGACGACGAGCCCCGCCGTGTCGAACCCGGCCCGCCCGGCCCGGCCGGCGATCTGGTGGAACTCCCGCGCCCGCAGGACGCGCACCCGCTGCCCGTCGTACTTGGTCAGCGCCGTGAACAGCACCGTGCGGATCGGCACGTTGACGCCCACGCCGAGGGTGTCGGTGCCGCAGATGACCTTCAGCAGGCCGGCCTGGGCCAGCCGCTCCACCAGACGCCGGTACTTCGGCAGCATCCCGGCGTGGTGCACCCCGATGCCGTGCCGCACGAAGCGGGACAGGTTGCGCCCGAACCGGGTGGTGAAGCGGAAGTTGCCGATCAGCTCCGCGATCTGGTCCTTCTCCGCCCGGGTGCACATGTTGATGCTCATCAGGGCCTGCGCGCGCTCCACCGCGGCCGCCTGCGTGAAGTGCACGATGTAGACCGGTGCCTGGCGCGCCTCCAGCAGCTCGGTCAGCGTCTCGGTGAGCGGCGTCAGCCGGTATTCGTAGCTGAGCGGCACCGGCCGGGTCGCCGACCGCACCACCGCGGTGGGCCGCCCGGTGCGCCGGGTCAGGTCCTTCTCGAACCGGGAGACGTCCCCCAGCGTCGCCGACATCAAAACGAACTGCGCCCGGGGCAGCTCCAGCAGCGGGATCTGCCACGCCCAGCCCCGGTCCGGCTCCGCGTAGAAGTGGAACTCGTCCATGACCACCTGGCCGACGTCGGCGTCCGCCCCGTCCCGCAGGGCGATCGACGCCAGCACCTCGGCCGTGCAGCAGATGACCGGCGCGTCGGCGTTGACCGACGCGTCCCCGGTCAGCATCCCGACGTTCTCCGTGCCGAACAGCTTGCACAGCTCGAAGAACTTCTCCGACACCAGGGCCTTGATCGGCGCGGTGTAGAAGGTGACCTCGTCGCGGGCCAGGGCGGCGAAGTGGGCGCCCGCCGCCACCAGGCTCTTGCCCGACCCGGTGGGCGTGGACAGGATGACGTTCGCCCCCGACACCACCTCGATCAGCGCCTCCTCCTGAGCTGGGTACAACGAGATGCCCCGCCCGGCGACCCACGTGGAGAACGCGTCGAAGAGGGCGTCGGGGTCGGCGTCGGGAGGGAGCTGATCGATGAGCGTCACGCTCCTATACTGCCTGGTTTCCCCCCTGCCCCGCGGGGCGGTCGCACGGAAGAAGATCGTCCGCCGCTAGGCTGTGCCGCGCCGAGGACACCGGACGCCGCACGGGCGCGGGGCAGAACAGGGGCGGGGACGAAGCATGATGGGACCGGCGCACTCGCTGTCCGGAGCGGCGGCCTGGCTGGGGCTGGGCGCCGCGTTCGCGGGCGCGGGCCACGCGATGCCCTGGCCGGTGCTCGTGGCCGGCAGCCTGATCTGCGCGGGAGCGGCGCTCGCCCCCGACCTCGACCACAAGTCGGCGACGATCTCCCGGGCCTTCGGACCGCTCTCGCGGGGTCTGTGCGGCGTGACCGACAAGCTGTCGCACGCCGTCTACTCGGCCACCCGGAAACCGGGCGATCCGCGCCGCTCCGGCGGTCACCGCACCCTCACCCACACCTGGGTGTGGGCGGTGCTGATCGGCGCGGGCTTCTCGACGCTGGCGGTGGCCGGCGGCCGCTGGGCGGTGCTCGGCATCCTCTTCGTGCACATGGTGCTCGCGGTGGAGGGGCTGCTGTGGCGCATGGCCCGGGTCTCCAGCGACGTCCTGGTGTGGCTGCTGGGCGCGACGAGCGCGTGGATCCTCGCCGGCGTGCTGCACCAGCCGGGCAACGGCTCGCACTGGCTGTTCACGGGACCGGGCCAGGAGTACCTGTGGATCGGGCTGCCGATCGTCCTGGGCGCGTTGGTGCACGACGTCGGCGACGCGCTCACCGTCTCCGGCTGCCCCATCCTGTGGCCCATCCCCGTCGGCCGCAAGCGGTGGTATCCGGTCGGCCCTCCGCGGGCCATCCGCTTCCGGGCCGGAAGCTGGGTCGAGCTGCGCGTGCTGATGCCCGCGTTCATGCTGCTGGGCGGCGCCGGCTGCCTGGGGGCGCTCGGCGTCTGGTGAGCCCGGGCCCGCTGCCCGGCCGTGCCCGGCCGGCCGCGGCGCGCCCGGCCGCGCCGACCGGGCGGGACCTGCCGGACCGCGCTCCCGCGGCAGCCGGAGGCCAGGCCGCCGCCGGGGACCGGTGCCGCGGCGCGCGAGGCGGCCGCGGCACCGGCGGG
>NZ_JAVSCF010000055.1:0-22770 GCF_031932565.1 Streptomyces sp. B1866 | reverse complement strand
CGGGCGGCGGGCACCCGGCCGCTGCCCGCCGGGCCTACTGATGCCAGGAGCGCCACAGCGCGGCGTACGCCCCGCCCGCCGCCACCAGCTCGTCGTGACTGCCCAGCTCGCTGACCCGCCCGTCCTCCACGACCGCGATCAGGTCGGCGTCGTGCGCGGTGTGCAGCCGGTGCGCGATGGCCACCACGGTCCGCCCCTCAAGCAGCCGGGCCAGGGACCGCTCCAGGTGCCGGGCCGCCCGCGGGTCCAGCAGCGAGGTGGCCTCGTCCAGGACCAGCGCGTGCGGGTCGGCCAGGACCAGCCGGGCCAGCGCCACCTGCTGGGCCTGAGCCGGGGTCAGCGCCAGCCCGCCCGAGCCCACCTCCGTGTCCAGGCCGTCCCCCAGAGCCCGCGCCCAGCCGTCCGCGTGCACCGCGGCGAGCGCCGCCCACAGGTCGGTGTCGGCGGCGGACGGCCGGGCCAGCAGCAGGTTGTCGCGCAGCGAGCCCACGAAGACGTGGTGCTCCTGGTTGACCAGCGCGATGTGCTCCCGCACCGCCTCCGTCGGCATCCGCGCCAGCTCCGCCCCGCCCAGCGTCACCCGGCCCGTGCGGGGCGGGTAGATGCCGGCCAGCAGTCGGCCGAGCGTGGACTTGCCGGCGCCGGACGGTCCGACCAGCGCCAGCCGGGTGCCCGGCCGGACCCGCAGGGACACCTCGTGCAGCACGTCGCCTCCGGCCCCGTAGGCGAACCGCACCTCGTCCGCCCGCAGCTCCCGCCCGTCGGGCGATACCCGGCCGTCCGCCGCCTCCAGCTCGATCTCCCGGACGCCGACCAGCCGGGCCAGCGACACCTGGGCCGACTGGAGCTCGTCGTACCAGGTCAGGATCAGGCCGACCGGCTCCACCAGCATCTGGGCCAGCAGCACGCCGGTGGTCAGCTCGCCCACAGTCATCCAGCCGTGGATCACGAAGTACCCGCCGATCACCAGCGCGGAGCCGGTGATGAGGGTGAAGGACGCGTTGATCGCGGGGAACAGCACGGTGCGCAGCCAGAGGGTGTACCGCTCCCAGGCGGTCCAGTCCCGGACGCGCCGCTCGGTCAGGGCCGTGCGCCGTGCGCCCAGCCGGTGTGCCTCCACGGTCCGCGCCGCGTCGACGGACTCGGTGATCGACGCGCCCACCGCCGCGTAGCCGGCGGCCTCCGCCCGGTAGGCGCCCGGCGCCCGGCGGAAGTACCACAGGCACGCGGGGACGAGCACCGGCAGGGCGACCAGCACGGCGAGCCCGAGCGGCGGGGCGGTGACGACGAGCGCCGCGATCAGCATCGCGGTCCACACCACGGCGATCGTCATCTCCGGCACGGCCTCGCGCATCGCCTCGGCCAGCCGGTCGACGTCCGTGGTGATCCGCGACAGCAGGTCGCCGGATCCGGCCCGCTCCAGCACGCCGGGCGGCAGCCGCACGGACCGCACCAGGAAGTCCTCCCGCAGGTCGGCCAGCATCCGCTCGCCCAGCATGGCGCCGCGCAGCCGCAGCAGCCGTACGAGCCCGGCCTGCGCGGCCAGCGCCACGGCGAACAGTGCCACCGTCCGCCCGATGTGCAGGTCGTCCTCGCCCCGCGCCAGGCGGTCGACCAGCTCGCCGAGCAGGCCGGGACCGGCCATCGACGCGACGACGGCGCCCGCGTTCACCGCGATCAGCACGGCGAAGGCCGGCCAGTGCCGCCGCAGCAGCTCGCGCACGTAGCCGCGCACGGTCGCGGGCGTGGCGACGGGCAGGGTGGTGACCGACTCCGGCGCGGCCGGGTCGTAGGACGGGGGCGGGACGCCGATCATGCCGACTCCTCGATCTGCTGTCCGGTCTGTCCGGCGGTCCGCTTCCCCGCCCCGGCCCGGCCGGCCGCGGCCCCGGAACCGGCGCCCGGCGGCCCACCGCCGTGGCCGGCCGCGTCCGCGCGGCCGGCCGGCCACCGCTGCGCCGGGTCGGTCTCGCGGCTGACGGTCGCCCGGTACGCCGGTTCGGCGCGCAGCAGCGTGCGGTGCGTTCCGGCCGCCGCCACGCTGCCCTCGTGTACGAACACCACCCGGTCGGCGCGGTCGAGCAGCAGCGGGCTGGCCGTGAAGACCACCGTCGTCCGCCCCGCCCGCAGGCCGCGCAGGCCGTCGGCGATCCGCGCCTCGGTGTACGAGTCGACCGCGGACGTGGGCTCGTCCAGCACCAGCACCCCGGGGTCGGCCAGCAGCGAGCGGGCCAGCGCCAGCCGCTGCCGCTGGCCTCCGGACAGCGACCGGCCGCGCTCGGTGATCCGGGCCCGCAGCGGATCCGCCGCGGCCCCGTCGTCCGCCGACGCCCGTGCCAGCGCCTCCAGCACGTCGCCGCACTGCGCCGCCTCCAGGGCCTCGGCCACCGTCACGGCGCCGGAGCGGGGGATGTCGAACAGGTCCGTGAGGGTGCCCGACAGCAGCACCGGGTCCTTGTCCTGCACGAGCACGGCGGCGCGCGCCGCGGCCAGCGGCACGTCGTCCAGGGCCACCCCGCCCAGCAGCGGCGAGGGTGCGGCGCCGGCCTCCCCGGCGGCCGCGCCGCCCGTCGTCACGTGCCCGCCGAGCCGCTCGGCCAGCCGTCCGGCCGCGTCCGGGTCGCCGCACACCACCGCGGTCAGTCGCCCGGCGGGCGCGACCAGGCCGGTCAGCGGGTCGTGCAGGTCGCCGCCGAGCCGCTCGCCGTCCGCGGTGCCGCCGTCGGGTTCCGCCGTGGGGTGGCCGAGGGAGAGCACGCGCGCCACGCGCTGGGCCGAGGGCTGGGCGAAGGAGTAGGCCGAGGCGATCTGCTCGAAGTGCTGCAAGGGCATCAGCAGGAAGGTGATCGCGCTGTAGACGGTGACCAGTTCGCCCACCTCGATGCGGCCCTCCCGGGCGAGCACCCCGCCGTACCAGACCACGCCGATGAGCAGCAGGCCCGGCAGCGCGACCTGTAGGGCCGCGATCGACGCCCACGTGCGCGCGCCGCGCACCGCGGCGGCCCGCACCTCCTGGGACGCCGTGCGGTAGCGGGCCAGGAACAGCTCCTCGCCGCCGATGCCGCGCAGCACCCGCAGGCCGGCCACGGTGTCCGAGGCGAGTTCGGTGGCGCGCCCCGCCTTCTCCCGCTGCGCCTCGGCCCGCCGGGCGGCCCGCGGCATCAGCGGCAGGACGCCCAGGGCCAGGGCGGGCACTCCGGCCGCCACCACCACGCCGAGCGCGGGCTGGTAGACGACCAGGGCCACGCAGGTGGCCAGGGTGGTGACCGCCGCGGCCGTGAACCGCGGCAGCGCCTCGGCGAAGTGGCTGATCGTGTCCACGTCGCTGGTGGCCACGGTCGCCAGCTCTCCCTTGGGCACCCGGCCGGGCAGCGCCGCGCCGAGGCGGGCCGCCTGGCGCGCCAGGAGCTGCTGCACGCGCGCGGCGGTCATGACCCAGTTGGCGACCGACGCGCGGTGCGTCATGGTCTCGCCGAGCGCGGTGAAGACGGTGAGCGCCGCCATCAGGCCGCCGGCCAGTGCCAGCCGCCCGTCGGAGCGGTCCACGACGGCCTGTACGCCCATGCCGATGGCGACCGGAAGGGACACCAGGGCGCCCATCTGGACCAGTCCCCACAGCCCCGCCGCGGCCTGCCAGCTCCACTGCCGTCTGCCCAGCCACAGCAGAAAGCGGAGGCCCGATCGGGTGTCGGGCCGGCCGGGGTCGGCGAACGGAAGATCACTGATCTGCATGACGTCCCAGGGTCAGGAGGCTGACGGAGCGAACGGAGGCGTCCGGAGGCGGCGGCGTCCGGAGACAAGGGGGTGGCAGGGAAAGGGGGCTGGAGCAGGAGAGAACGGACTGCGGTGGTCGGCGCAGGCCGTGAAAAGTTCACCCTGCGGGCACCGGTGAATCAACCGGTTTTACGGCCCGGCCCGGCGGGACACGCCGCGCGTCCGCACGCCGCGCGCCCTCGGGTGGGACGATGGGGCGCATGCCCGCCCGCCGCACGACGCTCCCGCGGGCGGCCGTCCCGGCCGCCGCCGCCCTCGCCGCCGCCCTGGCGCTCCTGACCGCCTGCGGCGGCGCCCACCGCACCCACGGCGCGGGCGCGTCGCAGGTCCGCCGCCCGGCGCACGCCTCCGCACCCGCGTCCGGCCCGGGCGCGCCGCCGGGCGTGGGCAGCCGCCTGCGCTCCCGGATCCCCGCGGCGTCGCGGCAGGTGGTGGCCGTCTACGGGGAGGACGCCGATGCCGCCGGCTCGACCGTCGTGTTCTACACCCGGCGGGGCGGTCGGTGGCACGCGGAGCACCGCTGGCCGGCGCACAACGGCCGGCGCGGCTGGACGGCCGACCACCACGAGGGCGACCTGCGCAGCCCCGTGGGAGTGTTCACGCTCAGCGACGCGGGCGGGGTGCTGCCCGACCCCGGCTCCCGGCTGCCGTACACCCCGAGCGCGGCGTTCGCCGCGCCGCGCACCTGGTCCCGCAGCCACTGGCACGACTTCGACTACGTCGTGGCCATCGACTACAACCGCGTCCGCGGCACCTCCCCGCTCGACCCGACCCGGCCCGCGGGCCGGCGCAAGGGCGGCGGCATCTGGCTGCACGTGGACCACCGCGGCGGCACCTCCGGCTGCGTGAGCCTGCCCGCGTCGGGCATGGCCTACCTGCTGCGTGCCCTCGATCCGGCCCGGCACCCGGTGATCGTCATGGGGGACCGGGCCGCCCTGGCCGCCTGACCCCGCCCGGCGGCCTCACGCGCCGGTGCCCTCCCGCGTCGGCGCCGGCCGCTCCGGGCCGGCCGCGCCGACGTGCGCCGCCGGCGGCACGGGTCCACCCTGGACTTCGGCCCCCGCGCGCCGGCGAGACGACGGCCGCCGTCGGCGCGGGCCGCGGAACGGGCCGGGCCCGGCGAGCGGAAGGGGAAGGGCATGCGGGTGGGCGTACTCACCGGCGGCGGCGACTGCCCCGGCCTGAACGCGGTGATCCGCAGCGTGGTGCGCAAGGGCGCGCAGGAGTACGACTGGGTCTTCGCCGGGTTCAAGGACGGCTGGCGCGGCGTGCTCCAGAACCGGACGGTCCCGCTGGACGTGCCCGCGGTGCGCGGCATCCTGCCGCGCGGCGGCACCATCCTGGGCTCCTCCCGCACCAACCCCCTCAAGACCGAGGACGGCCTCGACCGTGTCCGGCGCACCCTCGCGGACAACAAGGTCGACGCCCTGGTGGTGATCGGCGGCGAGGACACGCTGGGCGTGGCCGCCGCCCTCGCGGAGCAGGGCATCCGGGTGGTGGGCGTGCCCAAGACCATCGACAACGACGTCGCGGGCACCGACTACACCTTCGGCTTCGACACCGCCGTCAACATCGCCACCGAGGCCGTCGACCGGCTGCACACCACCGCCGAGTCCCACATGCGCACCCTCGTCGTGGAGGTCATGGGCCGGCACTCCGGCTGGATCGCCCTGCACGCGGGCGTGGCGGGCGGCGCCAACGCGATCCTCATCCCCGAGATCGAGTTCGACCTCGACCAGGTCTGCGCCTGGGCGGAGAGCCGTTTCCGGATCAACTACGCGCCGATCGTGGTGGTGGCCGAGGGCGCGACGCCCAAGGCCGGTCAGATGGTGCTCAAGGACGAGTCCGTGGACGAGTTCGGGCACGTGCGCCTGTCCGGCATCGGCGAGTGGCTGGCCCGGCAGATCGCGGCCCGCACCGGCCACTCCGCCCGTACGACGGTGCTCGGGCACGTGCAGCGCGGCGGTACCCCCAGCGCGTACGACCGCTGGCTGGCCACCCGGTTCGGCCTGCACGCCGCCGCCGCGGTCCACGACGGCGACTTCGGCGTCATGACGGCGCTGCGCGGCACCCGGATCGTACGGGTGCCGCTCGCCGAGGCGACGGCGACGACCAAGAAGGTCGACCCGGCCCTCTACCAGGAGTTCGGGGTCTTCTTCGGCTGAGCGCCCAGACCCCGCACGCCCCCACACCGGGCCGGGCCCCGCGGCGGTCGGCTACGCCTGGCCGGCCGGCCGGATGTCGGAGATCAGCCGGGTGGCCAGGTCCGACCGTACGGACAGGTAGGTGTGGACGGGGTGGCCGGGCTCGCCCGAGGACAGCCGGACCCGGGTCCACACGCGTCCCATGGCGCTGTCCTCGTAGGCGACCTCCCAGCTCGTGGGCACCTGGCGGGTGCGCAGCACGCCGTCGACGCCCCCGTGGTCGCGTTCCCAGACCACCAGCCGGTGGCGGAAACCGGCCGTCAGGTAGTGGCGGCGCAGGTCCTGGGCGAGCCGGCCGCGCCCGGAGTCGTGCAGCGCGTCGAGGTAGGCGCCGAAGAAGTCGGCGACCCGGTCGGCCGCCGACCCGGTGCTTCCGCCCCGGACCCCCGACGGCGCGTCGTCGCGGCCCGCCGGACGGCCCGGCGCGCCGACCGTGGCGCCTGCGGCGGGGGCGGCCACGGCCATGGTCAGCAGTGCGGCGGCGGTGGTGGCGGTGCGGCGGGCGCTGTGCGCACGTGACATGATCTGTCTCCCTGTTCCGGTCCCGGTCTCCCGAGTCGACGGCCTGCGATCGGTGGGCTGTGGTCGCCGTGTCACCCTCAGTACAGCCCGCCGGGTGCCCCGGAACGCAGAGTCCAAGCAGCCCGGGGCCCGGGGCCGGACGGCCCCCGGGGCCCGGGCCGGCCGGGGAAGAGCCGCCGGTGGCGTCAGGCCAGTTCCGGATGGCCGAACAACTCGGCGTAGGCGGACGGCAGCTGACTGATCAGCTTGTTCGTCTCGCCGCCGGTCACCTGGTCGGCCAGGGTGCTGAGCACCGCCCGCGCGTGCCCCTCGGCCGCCTGCTCGTCGGCGCCGGTGGCGTCCGCGACCCGGGAGACGAACTCCCGCACGCCCCAGGTGTGCGGCGCCGCCTCCGCGTCGTTGATCTTCTCGGCCAGCGGGGCGGGCAGCTGGTCGGCCAGGTGTCCGGCCGGTTCGGGGGCCAGCCGCTCGCCCAGGGTGGTGATCACCGCCTCGGTGACGCGCTGGGCCTCGTCCGGGTCGTACCCGCCGCGGTCGCGCACCGCGGCCAGGAAGTCTCCGTACGACATGGGGTTCCCTCCCGTGTTCTTCGTCGGCGTGTTCTTCGTCGGGCGTGTTGTTCGTCGGGTTGCGGATGCCAGTCGGTCAGATCGGTCCGGTCGGTCGCAGGGCTTCAGGTGACGGGACGGCGCGGTGCCGGCCGCGGCGCCGGCGCCCGGCCCGCGCGGACGTCCGTCAGCGCGGGGCCAGCGCGCCGCGCACGATGCCGATCACCTCCTCGTCGGTCACCTGGCGGAAGTCCTCGTACCACTCGCCGACCGAGCGGAAGGCCTCCGGGTGGTGCAGGCACACCACCTCGTCCACCTCCGGGTCGACCACGGTGGCGGCCTCCTGGGAGCACACCGGCACGGCGAGCACGATCCGCCCGGGCCGGCGCCGCCGCAGCGTGCGCAGGGCGGCCCGCGCGGTGACGCCCGTGGCCAGACCGTCGTCGACGACGACCACCGCGCGGTCGCGCACGTCCGAGGGCGGACGGCCGCGCCGGTAGAGGTATTCGCGCCGGTGCAGTTCGTTGCGCTCCCGGGCGACCTCCGGCGAGAGCTGGTCGGGGGTCAGGTCCAGCAGGGCCAGCGCCCGCTCGTCGTACAGCGGCGGGTCCTCGCCGGCCAGGGCGCCCACGCCCAGCTCCGGGTTGAACGGGGCGCCGATCCTGCGTGCGAGAAGCACGTCCAGCGGCGCGTGCAGGGCCCGCGCGACCTCGTCCGCCACCAGCGCGCCGCCGCGCGGCAGCGCGAGCACCACCGGACACCCCAGGCGGCCGGCCTCCTTCACCTCGCGCAGCCGCTCGCCGAGCCGCTGCCCGGCGTCCCTGCGATCGTGGAACAGCATGGTCACTCGTGCTCCTCTCACTTCCCGCCGCGGCTCCCGCGACGCCCCCGTGACGCCCGGCCGGGCGCCGGCGCCCGGCCGGGCGTCACGGCGGCGGGGCGCTCGCCGCCGCCATCCGCGTGAACCACTCGCGCGCCGCGGCGGCGGCCTGGTCCAGGGTCCCGGGCTCGGCGAACAGGTGGGTCGCGCCCGGCACGACGTACACCGAGTGCGGTCCGGCCAGCCGCGCGGCGGCCGCGTCGTTCAGCCGCAGGACCTCGTGGTCCTCGCCGCCCACCACCAGCAGCACCGGGACGCGCACCCGCTCCAGGTCGTCCCCGGCCAGGTCCGGCCGGCCTCCGCGGGAGACCACCGCCCGCACCAGGTCCGGCCGCCGCGCCGCCGCCGCCAGCGCCGCCGCCGCGCCCGTACTGGCGCCGAACAGGCCCACCGGCAGCCGGGAGGTGGCCGGCTGCCCGGCGAGCCAGTCGACCGCGGCCACCAGCCGCCGGCCCAGCAGCGGGATGTCGAACCGGTGCTCCGCGGTGACCGCGTCCACCCGCTCCTCGTCCTCGGTGAGCAGGTCGAACAGCAGGGTGGCCAGGCCCGCCTGGTGCAGCGCCCCGGCCACCGCGCGGTTGCGCGGGCTGCGCCGCGAGCTGCCGCTGCCGTGTGCGAAGGCCACCACGCCCCGCGGGTCCTCGGGCACCACCAGGTCTCCGGCGAGCGCCGCCCCGGCCGCGGGCACGGTCACGCCGGCCGTCTGGGAACGCATGGGCCACCTCCTGCCCTGCCGGTACGGCTGCCCGGCTCCCGGCCCGTGGGTACCCGCCCGGCCCGGGCCTATGCGGACACCCGCCGCCGGGATACCCACGCCCGGGATACCCACGCCCGGGATACCCACGCCCGGGATACCCACGCCCGGGATACCCGCCGCGGGGACGGCCGCCCCCGGGATGCCCACGCGGCCCGCCGCGCCGGTGACCGCGGCCGCGGCCCGCCCGGGCCCGTCCCCGCCGCTGCGGCGGCCCGCGCAACCGTGCGGGCGACCGGGGCGCGGCCGGCCGGGTGACGCGGCGTTTGACACCCCCGGCCACGGGTACTGGCCCGCCCCCTGGCCATCGAGAGGACGACGGCAGTGCCGCACACCCCCCAGGCCCGACCGCGCCGGTGGCTCGGGCGCGCCGTCGTGCGCTGGACGACGACGACCGACCACAAGGTGATCGGCAACCTGTACATGGTCACCGCCTTCGGCTTCTTCCTGGTCGCGGGCGTGCTGGCGATGCTGATGCGGGCCGAGCTGGCCCGCCCCGGCCTACAGGTCGTGGACGCCCACCAGTACAACCAGCTCTTCACCATCCACGGCACCGTCATGATGCTGCTCTTCGCGACGCCGATGTTCGCCGGCTTCGCCAACGCGATCATGCCCTTGCAGATCGGCGCGCCCGACGTCGCCTTCCCGCGGCTGAACGCCCTGTCGTACTGGATGTTCCTCTTCGGCGGGCTGATGGTGCTGGCCGGTTTCCTCACCCCGGGCGGCGCGGCCTCGTTCGGCTGGTTCGCCTACGCCCCGCTGAACGGCGAGGTGCGCAGCCCGGGCGCGGGCGGCGACCTGTGGGCCATGGGCCTGGCGGTGGCCGGGGTGGGCACCACGCTGGGCGCGGTCAACTTCATCACGACCATCCTGTGCCTGCGCGCGCCGGGCATGACGATGTTCCGGATGCCGATCTTCACCTGGAACATCCTGTTCACCTCGATCCTGGTGCTGCCCGCCTTCCCGGTGCTGACCGCCGCGCTGCTGGCGCTGGAGGCCGACCGGAAGTTCGGCGCCCACGTCTTCGACGCGGCCAACGGCGGAGCGATCCTGTGGCAGCACCTGTTCTGGTTCTTCGGCCACCCGGAGGTCTACATCGTGGCCCTGCCGTTCTTCGGCGTGGTCAGCGAGATCGTGCCGGTCTTCAGCCGCAAGCCGCTGTTCGGCTACGTGACCCTGGTCGGGGCGACCATCGCCATCACCATGCTGTCCGCCGTGGTGTGGGCCCACCACATGTTCGCCACCGGCGCGGTGCTGCTGCCGTTCTTCTCGCTGGCGTCCTTCCTCATCGCCGTCCCGACCGGGGTCAAGTTCTTCAACTGGACCGGCACGATGCTGCGCGGCTCGCTGTCGTTCGAGACGCCGATGCTGTGGGCCACCGGCTTCCTGGTCACCTTCCTGCTGGGCGGCCTGAGCGGCGTGCTGATCGCCTCGCCGCCGCTGGACTTCCACCTCACGGACTCGTACTTCATCGTGGCCCACCTGCACTACGTGCTGTTCGGCACGGTGGTCTTCGCCATGTTCGGCGGCTTCTACTTCTGGTGGCCGAAGTTCACCGGCAGGCGGCTGGACGAACGGCTGGGCAGGATCCACTTCTGGACGCTGTTCGCCGGGTTCCAGTCCACCTTCCTGGTGCAGCACTGGCTCGGCGAGGCGGGCATGCCGCGCCGCTACGCCGACTACCTGGCCTCGGACGGCTTCACGGTGCTCAACACGGTGTCGTCGATCGGCGCGTTCCTGCTGGGCCTGTCCACCCTGCCGTTCCTGTACAACGTCTGGCGGACCGCCCGGTACGGCGAGAAGGTCGAGGTGGACGACCCGTGGGGGTTCGGCCGCTCGCTGGAGTGGGCCACCTCCTGCCCGCCGCCCCGGCACAACTTCACCGCCCTGCCGCGCATCCGCTCCGAGTCGCCCGCCTTCGACCTGCACCACCCCGCGCACGGCCAGGAACGCCGGAGCCCGGTGTGAGGACCGAGGCGCGCCTGTTCACCGGCGTGGCCGCGTTCTTCGGCGCGGCCGCGGGCTGCTACGGCCCGCTGTCCGGCGACCCCGCGGGCACCGCGGCCCTGGTCGTCGCCTTCCTCATGGCCGCGCTCGTGGCCTTCTTCCTGCACGTGCAGTACCGCAAGCGGGGCCGGCGGCCGCAGGACCGGCCCGGGGCGGACGTCGCCGACGGCGCGGGGCCGCTGGAGTTCATGCCGCCGAGCAGCCCGTGGCCGGTGGTGACCGCCGCGGGCTTCGCGCTGGCGGGCGGGGGTGTGGTCTACGGGCTGTGGCTGTTCCTCATCGGCGCCGGCGTGCTCGCGGCGGGCGTGCTCGGGCTCGTCTTCCAGTACGCGGCCCGGCTGCCGCCCGGCGCTGGTGAGCCCGACGGCCCGTCGGAGACCGGGAGCCGGGCCGCGCCGCCCGGCCGGGGCTGAGCCCGGCCGCCGGCGCGACGCCGCCAGCGCCCGGTCCGGTCCGTACGCCCCTACGGGTCCCCGCACCCCCGGCGTCAGCGGTGCGGGTCGGGGCAGGCGGACAGCTGGTCCAGCAGGTCGCCGAGCACGTCGCGCTGCCGCCCGTCCAGGGGGGCCAGGATGTCCTCGGCTGCCGCCCGGCGCGCGTCCCGCAGCGCGCGCAGCGTCGACCGCCCGGCGTCCGTCAGCTCCACGCGGACCACCCGGCGGTTGGCCGGGTCGGGCGCCCGGCGCACCGAGCCGTGCGCCTCCAGCGCGTCCACCAGCGTCGTCACCGCGCGCGGCACGACCTCCAGCCGCTGCGCGAGGTCCGCCATGCGCGGCGGCTGGTCGTAGTGGGCGACCGTGCGCAGCAGGCGGGACTGGGCGGGGGTGATCCCCAGCGGCTCCATGTGCCGCCGCTGGGCGCGGTGCAGCCGCCGGGTCAGCCACAGCAGCTGCTCGGCGAGGCGGCCGGAGGCGCCCGGCGCGTCGGACGTATCGGTCGTCTCGGGGGGCACGGACATGATCGCAGCGTATCAGGACACAGTCCATTGTGGATATAGGTAACAATGACCTATGCTCTGAACGCCCGGCCCGGCGGCCCGCACCCGGCCGCGCCACCGGGCCGCGCCCCGTCCCGCCCGCCGCCCGCGGCGGTGAGCGGACGGCCGATCAGCCGACCAGCCTCCGGAAGGAGCCCATGCACCACGACGAGAACACCTGGAGTCCCCAGGGCCCGCGCTCGCCGCTGAGCCCGAAGTCCGATCCCGAACGCCCCGTCGACGTACGCCGCGTGCTGCGCCTGTTCACCCCCTACCGCGGCCGCCTGGCCGTCGTCGGCCTGCTGGTCGCGGCCTCCGCGCTGGTCTCGGTCGCCTCCCCGTTCCTGCTGCGGGCGATCCTGGACCGCGCCATCCCCGAGGGCCGCACCGGGCTGCTGACCTGGCTTGCCCTGGGCATGGTCGCCGCCGCCGTCGTGAACAGCGTCTTCGGCGTGCTCCAGACGCTGATCTCCACCACCGTCGGCCAGCGGGTCATGCACGACCTGCGCACCGCCGTCTACGACCGGCTCCAGCGCATGCCGCTGGCCTTCTTCACCCGCACCCGCACCGGCGAGGTGCAGTCCCGGATAGCCAACGACATCGGCGGCATGCAGGCCACCGTGACCTCCACCGCCACCTCGCTGGTCTCCAACCTGACCGGCGTCGTCGCCACCGTCGTCGCCATGCTCGCCCTCGACTGGCGGCTGACCGCGGTGTCCCTGGTCCTGCTGCCGCTGTTCGTCTGGATCAGCCGGCGGGTCGGCCGCGAGCGCAAGAAGATCACCGCCCAGCGCCAGAGGCAGATGGCGGCCATGGCCGCGACGGTCACCGAGTCGCTGTCGGTCAGCGGCATCCTGCTCGGCCGCACCATGGGCCGGTCGGACTCGCTGACCCGGGACTTCTCCGCCCAGTCGGAGCGTCTGGTCGGCCTGGAGGTACGCGCCAACATGGCCGGGCGGTGGCGGATGTCCACCATCGGCGTCGTCATGGCGGCCATGCCCGCCGTCATCTACTGGACGGCCGGCATGGCGCTGCGCACCGGCGGCGCCGCCGTGTCCCTCGGCACGATCGTCGCCTTCGTCTCCCTCCAGCAGGGACTGTTCCGGCCCACGGTCAGCCTGCTGTCCACCGGTGTGCAGATGCAGGCCTCGCTCGCCCTCTTCCAGCGCATCTTCGAATACCTCGACCTGCCCGTCGACATCGCCGAGCCCGCCAGGCCGGTGCGGCTGGAGACGGTGCGCGGCGAGGTCCGCTTCGAGGCCGTCGACTTCGGCTACGAGCGGCCCGCCCCCGGCGCGCCCGCCGAGAGCGCGGCGCCGACGCTGCGCGGCATCGACCTGACCGTGCCCGCCGGCGGCAGCCTGGCGGTCGTCGGGCCGACCGGTTCGGGCAAGACCACCCTGAGCTACCTGGTGCCCCGGCTGTACGACGTGACCGGCGGGCGGGTGCTGATCGACGGGGTCGACGTCCGGGACCTGGACTTCGACACCCTCGCCCGCGCGGTCGGCGTCGTCGCCCAGGAGACGTACCTCTTCCACGCCTCCGTCGCCGAGAACCTGCGCTTCGCCCGGCCCGCCGCGACCGACGAGGAACTGGTGGCCGCGGCCCGCGCCGCCCAGATCCACGACCACATCGCGTCCCTGCCCGACGGCTACGACACGCTCGTGGGCGAGCGCGGCTACCGCTTCTCCGGCGGCGAGAAGCAGCGCCTGGCCATCGCCCGGACGATCCTGCGCGACCCGCCGATCCTCATCCTGGACGAGGCGACCAGCGCCCTGGACACCCGCACCGAGCAGGCCGTGCAGCGGGCCATCGACGCCCTGTCCGCGGGCCGCACCACCATCACCATCGCCCACCGGCTGTCCACCGTGCGCGACGCCGACCAGATCGTCGTGCTCGACGGCGGCCGCGTGGCCGAGCAGGGCACCCACGACACGCTCATGGCGCAGGGCGGCCGGTACGCGGCGCTGGTGCGGCGCGACGCCCGGCTCTCGGCCGCCCCGGTCGCGTGACCGGGCCCGCGGCGCCACGCCGCCGGCGCGGCGGGCTACCGTGCCGGGCATGAGCGGCGAGAGTGGCCTGCGGGAGCGCAAGCGGCAGCGGATGTACCGGACGATCTCCGAGGCGGCGATCGCCCTCTTCCTGGAGCACGGGTTCGACCGGGTGTCCGTGGCCGACGTCGCGGCCGCGGCCGAGGTGTCCAAGCCCACCCTGTTCCGCTACTTCCCGGCCAAGGAGGACCTGGCGCTGCACCGGCTCGCCGACCACGAGGCAGAGGCGGGCCGGGTGGTGGCGGGCCGGGCCCCGGGCCGGTCGCCGCTGGACGCGCTGCACCGGCACCTGGTCGCCGGGCTCGACCGGCGCGACCCGGTCACCGGGCTGAACGACGAGCCGGACGTCCTCGCCTTCCACCGGCTGCTGTACGGCACGCCCAGCCTGGTGGCCCGCCTGTTCGCGTACACCGGCAGGTCCGAGGAGGCGCTGGCCCGGGCCCTGGCGGCGAGCGGCGGGCCGACGGGCCCGGACGACCTGGTGGCGCGGCTCGCCGCCGCCCAGGTCGTCGCCACCCAGCGCGTCCTGGCCCTGGAGAACTGGCGGCGGATCGCGGCGGGCGCGGCGGCGGACGACGTCCACCCGGACGCGGTGGCCGCCGCCGACCGGGCGTTCGCGATGCTGCGGGCGGGCCTGGCGCCGTACGCCTGAGGGTCCGCGACCGGACTGGATTCCGTTACTCGGTTACAAGTTTTACCGAGTATCGATTATGCTGCCCGTGCCGGTGGCCGCCGGCCGCGGCAGGGGAGCGGCCGGGAGGAACACCACCGGCCGGCCACGAGGGACAGCACACATGACGGCAGCCGACCACGCCCGACCGGACATCCGCGAGCACCCGCGCGACACGCAGCAGCCACGGCACCCCGGCGACCCGGACCGCCTCGGCGGCGAACTCGCCCGCGAGCGCGCCTACCACGACGTCTGCCGCGCGGCGATGACCGCCATGGTCCGGGGCGCGGCCCGCCAGGTCACCGCCGGAGAGGACGTCTCCGGCGACGGCGCGAGCGCCGAGGCCCTGGGCCGCTACCTGCGCACCAACGCCAAGGTGCTGGCCGAGGAGCCCGACACGCCGCTGTTCTTCGGCCGCCTCGACTTCGACGACGCGCCCGCCGCCGGCGACCACCGCGGCCAGCGCTACCACATCGGCCGCCGCCGCATCGTCGAGCACCCGGCCGCGCCGCCCCTGGTGGTCGACTGGCGCGCCCCGGTCTCCCGCGCCTTCTACCAGGCCCGCCCGGGCGACCCGCGGGGCGTGGCCGTCCGCCGCCGCTTCGGCTGGGCCCCCTTCAGCCGCGGCGACTCCCGGGACCTGACCAGCCTGGAGGACGAGCCCCTGGCCGACGGCGAGCCGGCGCCGCGGGCGGGCCGCGGCCGCATCCTCACCCGCGAGATCGAACGCCCCCGGGTCGGGCCGATGCGCGACATCGCCGCCACCATCCAGCCCGAGCAGGACGACCTCGTCCGCGCCGGGCCGGACCGCTCGATCTGCGTGCAGGGCGCGCCCGGCACCGGCAAGACCGCCGTCGGCCTGCACCGGGCCGCGTACCTGCTGTACACCCACCCCGAGCGCATGGCGCGCGGCGGCGGCCTGCTCGTCCTCGGCCCGGGCCCCGCCTTCCTGCGCTACATCGCCGAGGTGCTGCCCGCCCTCGGCGAGGTGGGCGTCCGGCAGTGCACGGTGGACGACGAGATCGCCCGCCACCCGGTGCGCGGCGCCGACACCGACGCCGCCGCGGCCGTCAAGCACGACGCCCGCATGGCCGCGGTCCTGCACCGCGCCCTGTACGGCCGGGTGCGGCCGCCGGACGGGCCGCTCGCCGTCCCCGACGGCTCCTACCGCTGGCGCGTACCCGTGGAGGACCTGGCGCACGTCGTCGCCGGCGTCCGCGCGGAGGCCCCGCCGTACGCGGTCGGGCGCGAGCGCGTGCGGTCCCGGGCCGTGGCCCTCGTCCAGCGCCAGGCCGAGCGCCGGGCCGGACCGCCCACCCGGGAGTGGCTGCGGCGCATGGAGCGCTCCCGGGCCGTGTCCGCGTTCGTGGACGCCGTGTGGCCCGCCGTGCGCCCCGAGGAGGTCGTCGCCTCCCTGCTCGGCGACGCCCGGGCCCTGGAGGCCGCCGCCGACGGCCTGCTGACCGACCGGGAGCGCGCGGCCCTGCTGTGGCCCAGGCCTCCGCGGTCGTACCGCGGCGCCCGCTGGTCGGCGGCGGACCTGCTGCTGCTGGACGAGGTGGCCGGACTCCTCGAACGGCTCCCGGGCTACGGGCACGTCGTGGTGGACGAGGCGCAGGACCTCTCCCCGATGCAGTGCCGGGCGATCGCCCGGCGCGCCGGCTTCGGCTCGCTGACCGTCCTGGGCGACCTCGCCCAGGGCACCACCCCGTGGGCGGCCCGCGACTGGCGTGAGCAGTTGGCGCACCTCGGCGCGCCCGAGGCCACCGTCGTGCCGCTGACCACCGGTTTCCGCGTCCCGAGCGCCGTCGTGGCCGCCGCCAACCGGCTGCTGCCCGCCCTCGGCGTCGACGTGCCCTGTGCGCGCTCGCTGCGCGGCGGCGGGCGCCTCACGGTCCGCGCCGTGGACCGGCCGGCCGCGGCCGCCGTCGAGGCGGTGCGGGCGGCGCTGGCACACGAGGGCTCCGTCGCGGTCATCGCCGCCGGACCGGACGCGGAACGCGCCCGCGCCGCCCTCGCCGCGGCGGGCGTCGCGACCGCCGCCGCCGGCGAGGCCGACCCGGCGGCCCGCGTCACGGTGCTGCCCGCCGCGCTCGCCAAGGGCCTGGAGTTCGACCACGTCGTGGTGGTCGAGCCCGCGGCCATCGTCGCGGCCGAACCCCGCGGCACGCACCGGCTGTACGTCGTCCTCACCCGCGCGGTGTCCCGGCTCGACATCCTCCACCGCCTGCCCCTGCCCGAGGGCCTGGCGCCCGCCCGGGTACGATGACCCCGCGAGCCGCGGCTCCGGGACGGCTCCGCCGCAGGCCCGGCGCGCACGGCGCGGCGCGGGACACACGGGACGGCACGGGAAGCGGGGAAGTCGACAGCCTTGGCCCACCCACGGATTCCGGTCGTCCTCGTCACGGGCTTCCTCGGCTCCGGAAAGACCACGCTGCTCAACCACCTGCTGCGCGGCGGCACCGACACCCGGATCGGCGTCATCGTCAACGACTTCGGCAGCGTCAACATCGACGCCCTGACGGTCGTCGGCCAGGTCGACGCGATGATCCCGATCGAGAACGGCTGCCTGTGCTGCGCCGCCGACGCCTCCGAACTGGACGAGATGCTCCGGCGGCTCACCGACCCCGCCGCCCGCATCGACGTCGTCGTGGTCGAGGCGAGCGGCCTGGCCGAGCCGCCCAGCATGATCCGTACGCTGCTCACCAGCTCCGACGCCCGCGTCCTGTACGGCGGCCTGGTGCAGGTCGTGGACGCCGCGGAGTTCCGCGCCACCCGCGAGCGGCACCCCGAGCTCGACCGGCACCTGCGCGCCGCCGACGTGGTCGTGGTCAACAAGGCCGACCGCGTGGCCGAGGCGGGCTTGCGGGAGGTGCTGGAGACCGTCCGGCGGCTGAGCCCCGGCACGCCGGTGGTGGCGGCCCGACACGGCCGCGTCGACCCGGACTTCCTGTTCGACCGGCCCCGCCGCGCGCCCGGCGACTCGCGCTACCGCCAGCTGTCCCTCGCCGACCTGTGCGCGCCGGAGGACGGCCACGACCACGGCGCCCACCTGCACGCCGCCTACCAGAGCCTGGCGTTCGACAGCGACCGGCCCCTGCACCCGCGCCGGCTGCTGGAGTTCTTCGAGACCAGGCCCGACGGCCTGTACCGGGTCAAGGGCTTCGTCCGCCTCGCCGGAGACGCGCGGACGTTCGCGGTGCACGCCGTCGGCTCGTTCCTGCGCTTCCAGCCCCGCCCGCCCGTCCCCGGCGAGCCGGACACCACCCGCCTGGTGCTCATCGGCACCGGGCTGGACGCCGACGCCCTCACCCGGCGCCTGGCGGCCTGCGCCGAACCCGCGCCGGAGACGGTGGACGCGCGGGAACTGCTGGGCGTGCTGCGCTTCGTACGGGACGAGGGCGGCGCGGCGGACGGCGGGCCGCGGGCCGCGCCCGACGACCTGGACGCCGACGACCTGGACGCCGACGACCTCGACCCGGACGACCTCGTGCCCGAGCCGGCGGACTGACGCCGCTCCGGCGCGGTGCGGCGCCGGGACGGCCGTCCGGCCGCGCGGCACCGGCCCGTACCCTGGCCCGAGCCCACCGGCCGGCGACCACACGCCGCGCGCACCCGAATCCGACTCGCCCACGGGATCATCAGGCTGAGGCATGGACACCCCCCACGACTGGATCACCACGCCCATCACCGCCGACCTGCTGCGCGGCGCCCTCGACCTGGAGCGCACCGCGCACGGCCTGCTGCCGCACCGGCTGCCCGCGCGGGCCCGCGCGCAGTGCGCCGACGGGCAGCTCGCCATGGCCGAGTCCCAGCCCTCCGGCGTACGGCTGGTCTTCCGCACCCGGGCCACCGCCGTCGAACTGGACACGCTGCCCACCAAGCGGGTCTACCCCGGTACCCCGCCCCGCCCGGACGGCGTGTACGAGCTGCTGGTCGACGGCCGTCCGGCCGGCCGGGACACCGTGCCCGGCGGCAACACCGTGACCATCGACATGGCCGCCGGCACCGTGGAGAAGCGGCCCGGCCCGGCCGGCACCCTGCGCTTCACCGGCCTGCCCGGCGGCGAGAAGGACGTCGAGATCTGGCTCCCGCACGACGAGACCACCGAACTCGTCGCCCTGCGCACCGACGCCCCCGTCGCGCCCGCGCCGGCCTCGGGCCGCGCCGTGTGGCTGCACCACGGCAGCTCCATCAGCCACGGCTCCGGCGCCGCCGGCCCCACCGCCACCTGGCCCGCGCTCGCCGCGCTCCGCAGCGGCGTGGACCTGGTCAACCTCGGCCTGAGCGGCAGCGCCCTGCTCGACCCGTTCACCGCCCGCGCCCTGCGCGACACCCCCGCCGACCTGATCAGCCTCAAGATCGGCATCAACCTGGTCAACACCGACCTGATGCGGCTGCGCGCCTTCGGCCCCGCCGTCCACGGCTTCCTCGACACCGTCCGCGAGGGCCACCCCGCCGTGCCGCTGCTGGTCGTCTCGCCCCTGCTGTGCCCCATGCACGAGGACACGCCCGGTCCCACCGCCACCGACCTCGCCGCGCTCGGCGCCGGGCGGCTGCTCTTCCGCGCCGCGGGCGACCCGGCGGAGCGGGCGAGCGGGAAGCTGACCCTGCGCGTCATCCGGGAGGAGCTGGCGCGGATCGTGCGGCAGCGGGCCGTCGAGGACCCGAACCTGCACTACCTCGACGGCCGCGACCTGTACGGCGAGGCCGACGCCGCCGAACTGCCGCTGCCCGACCGGCTCCACCCGGACGCCGCCACCCACCGCCGCGTCGGCGAACGCTTCGCCCGGCTGGTCTTCACCGCCGGCGGCCCCTTCGCCGCCCGCGGCGCCTGACCCCGCGGCGACCCTTGCCCGCGCCCGGCCGAAGGCGGCGCGCGGCCGGTCTCAGCCGGACAGCGTCCGGTAGAAGGCCACATGCCGCTCGGCGGCCGCCCGCCAGGTGTGCCGGGCGGCCAGCTCCCGGCCCGCCGCCCGCCGCGCGGGATCGGGCCCGGCCAGCGCCCGGGCCAGCCCGTCGGCGAGCGCCGCCGGGGTGGCGGCGAAGCCGGCGGCGGGGCCGAAGACCTCGCGCAGCACCGGCAGGTCCCGTACGACCAGGGGGACGCCCGCCGCCAGGGCCTCCATCGCCGCCAGGCCGAAGCCCTCCTTGACGGACGGGAAGGCGAACGCGCCGGCGGCGGCGACCAGCGCGGGCAGCGCGTCGTCGGCCACCGGGCCCAGCACCACCGGCTCGGCGCCCAGCTCGGCGGCGCGCGCCTCCCAGCGGGCCCGGTAGTCGCGGTAGTCGAACAGCGTCTCGCCGCCCGCGACCACCAGCCGCACCGCCGGGCTCCCCGCGGGCCCGGGCATCCGCGCGCGCAGCAGCGCGAACGCCTCCAGCAGGTCCAGCGAACCCTTGCGCGGCTCGATGCCGCCGACGGTGAGCACGTACCGCCCCAGGCCCTCCCGCCACCGCCGCTGCCCCGCCGTGTCCCGCGCGGCGGCGGCGAACCGCTCGTAGGCCACGCCGTTGGGGATGACGTGCGCCTCGATGCCCCAGCCGGCGGCGAGTTCGGCGGCCACCGCGCGGGAGACGCACAGGTGCGCGTACGGCGCGGTCAGCGCCCGCTCGTGGCAGGCGGCCAGCTCCGGGGTGGTGAAGTGGTCGATGTGGTGGACGGTGCGCACGCACCGGCCCGCGGCGTTGGCGCTGATGCAGTCCTGGGCGTGCACGATGTCGTAGGCGGGCGTGTCCGGCCGGTGGAAGGCGTCGCGCAGGACGGCGATCGAGCGCAGCACGCGCGCGCCGGTGGTTTCGCCCGGCACGTCGGGAAACGGCACGACGCGCTGCCGCACCGCGGGGTCCACCGGGCGGAAGAACCCCGCGTCGCCGCCCCGGCCCAGCGTCCACACGGTGACGTCCTGCCCGGCCGCGGCCAGCGCCTCGGCCAGGGCGAGGGTGTGCACGACGCCGCCGCGCGGCTTGGTGGAGTAGCTGAGCAGGGCGACCGACAGGCGCTGCGCCCCGTCCTGCCCCCGGCTCACGCCGACCCCCGGTAGGCGGCCGGGCGGCGCTCGCCGAGGTGGCGCAGCACGCGCCGGGCGCGTTCGATCTCGGCGGCGACGTCCACCTCGGCGACGGCCAGGCCCGCCTTGGACCAGGTACGGGCCAGGATGTCGCCGCCCGGGCCGACCACCTTGGCCTGCCCCAGGAAGCGCATGCCGCCCATCGCACCGGTCTGGTTGGAGGAGGCGAGGACGACCTGGTTCTCCGCGGCCCGCGCCTGGTCGTACAGGTCGAACAGCCGGGCCTGGCGGTCCTGCGCCATGCGCGGCGCCCGGTTGGTGATGCTGGTCGGCCAGGCGGACAGGCACGCCAGGATCTGCGCCCCGTCCAGGGCGAGGCTGCGGGCGGACTCCGGGAAGGTCTTGTCGTAGTCGATGAGCATGCCCACGCGTCCCACCGGCGTGTCGAAGGCGTCGAACCGGTCGCCGGGCGCGTACGCGGCGGTCTCGCCCGCGGGCAGGTGCACCTTGCGGTGGCGGCCCAGGACGCCGTCGCCGCTGACGCACACCGCGGCGTTGTACCGCTCGGCGCCGCCGTCCTCGCAGTAGCCGACGCACACCACCATCTCGGCCGCGAGCGCCGCGACCTTCCCGATCAGCGGGTCGTCCGGCTCCAGCGCGGGCGGCAGCGCCTCCGGGTCGGGGTGCCGCAGGTCGGCGAGGTAGCCGCCGAGGGCGGCGTCCGGCAGCACCAGCAGCCGGGCGCCCTCCCTGCGGGCGTCGGCGATCAGCTTGGCCACCCGTCCCAGGCCGAACTCCAGATCGCGGCCGAAGTGCGCGGCCGCGGCCGCGATCCTGATCGTGCTCATGCTCTGACTGCTCCCGCGGGGTACGTGTACGCGTCGGGCCGCCGGTCGCGCAGGTGCCCCATGGCGCGGCGCGCGGTCTCCAGGGCCTGCGCCACGTCGAGTTCGGCGACGGCGGTGCCGGCCGCGACCCCGGTCTCGGCGAGGACGTCGCCGCCCGGGCCGACGACCTTGGCGCTGCCGACGAAGCGTAGCGACCCGAAGGCGCCCGACTGGTTGGCCGACACCCACACCATCTGGTTCTCCAGCGCCCGGGCCCGGTCGAACAGGTCGAAGCGGTGCTTCCAGCGGTCCTCGGCCAGGTCCGGCGCCGCGTTCGTGCGGGCCGCGGGCCAGGCGGAGACGCACACCCCGATCTCGGCGCCGTCCAGGGCCAGCGCCCGGGCGGACTCCGGGAACGCCTTGTCGTAGCAGATCATCATGCCGATCCGGCCCACGGGCGTGTCGAAGGCGCGGAAGCCGTCGCCCGAGGCGTAGCTGGCGTCCTCGCCCAGCGGCTGGTGGACCTTGCGGTGGTTGCCCAGCACGCCGTCGCCGGTCACGCACACCGCGCTGTTGTAGCGCCGCTCGGCCCCGCCGGGGCCGTCGGCGGCCTCGCAGTAACCGGCGATCACGGTCATCTCGCGGGCGAGGGCCGCCAGCCGGCGGATCTCGGGCCCGTCGAGCGCGAGCGCGGGCGGCCCCGGGTCCGCGGCTTCTGCCGCCCCGTCCGCGGCGCGGTCGAGGCTGAGCAGGTAGCCGCCCAGACACGCCTCGGGCAGCGCCAGCAGCCGTACGCCGTCGGCGCGGGCCGCGGCGACCAGCCGCTCGACGCGGGCGAAGTCCTCCTGGAGGTCGCGGCCGAACTCCGCGGCGACGGCGGCCATGCGGACGGTGCTCATCGGTCGGTCACACTCCTCGTTCGGGTGCCCGGGCGGACTGCCGCGCGGGCGAAGGGCGGGCCGCCGGGCGCGCGGGCGCGGCGGGCGCCGGTCCGTACGGTGCCAGGCGGTCCGGTGCCAGGCCGTCCGGTGCCCGGCGGAGCCGCGCCCGGCCGGTGTCCGCCGGTCACGCCGGGCCCATTCCGGTCACCGGGCCCGGGACGGCCTCGGTGACCTCCCCGTCGGGCCAGCGCAGGCCGACGCCCCGGCCCGCCGTCAGCTCCCCGCACACCGCGCTCACCGCGGGGCCGGCGGGCGGCGCGGGCGCCCCCGGCGCGTCGGCGGTGAGCATCGCGAAGCCGGGAAAGCAGGTCAGCCAGTCGCCGACCGACGCGCCGGGCGGACGCGGCACGGCGGCCACGTCCAGCACCGCGCGGCAGCCGCCGGCCTCGGCGAGCATGCCCAGGGTGCCGGCGACGCCCGCCATGGACACGTCCTTGGCCGCGGCGGGCCGGGCCGTGGGCACCGCGGCGAGCATCGCCCGCAGCTGCGGCCCGCCGCGGCGGCTGGTGGAGTCCCACTGGCGGCCCCGGTAGCCCGGCCGCCAGCTGCCCGCCACGTCGGCGGTGAGGCGGACCGCGTGCCCCGGCCTGCCGCCGCCCCCGGGC